>JAYPDR010000009.1:0-23673 GCA_038125345.1 Marinoscillum sp.
CCGAGTCGCTTGAAATAATATCTGAAAAACTAGGCCATCCTGAGCCAGAATCATATTTTTTATCAGATGAAAATAAAGAATTATCACATTGTATACATTTATAGATTCCTTCTTCTTTATTGTAGAGAAGTTCCCCTGAAAAAGCAGGCTCAGTACCTTTGTTATTTAAAATTTGTAATTGATTTTCTGAGAGAGAATTTTTCATGATATTCGCAAATATAAATCTCAAAAATTATTAATATTGGAATTCTAATACTATTTATGAAATTCAGATGGAAATCAAGGGTAATGCAATTGTATTAACTAATGGAAAGTTTAATACAAAATCAGCTAAAACAGCTCACGGCTTAATTAGAGGATCAAAAAGATTTAAAATTTGTGCTGTAATTGACATAGAATTTTCAGGTAAATATATTCATGTAGATAAGAATGGTAAGATTGAAATACTTGATCAGGTAACTGAAATTCCAGTTTTTAAAAATATTAACGAGTTTTTGCAATCATCAATAAAAGTAGAATATTGTGTTATCGGTGTTGCGTCAGCAGGAGGCCTTTTACCAGATGAAATGAGAGAGGATATTATAATAGCTATGAGAAATGGTATATCAATAATAAATGGACTTCATTCAATTTTGAATGAGGATGATCAAATGAAAAAAATTTCTAAAGAAAATAATGTAGCTATTCATGATATTAGATTATCAAAGCCAAGAAATAAACTTAATTTTTGGTCTGGAAAAATTTATGAAGTGAAAACCCCAAAAATTGTTGTAATGGGAACAGACTGTGGTCTTGGAAAAAGAACAACAGCCAAGCTAATAGTAGAAGATCTTAATAATAATTCAAATAAAGCTGATATGATATATACTGGACAGACAGGATGGATGCAAGGATGGAATTATGGCTTTATTTTTGATTCAACTCTAAATGATTTTGTTTCTGGTGAACTAGAAAATGCAATATATCAATGTTATAAATATGAAAATCCTAAATTTATATTAATTGAGGGTCAGGCTGCCCTGAGAAATCCTTCTGGACCATGTGGTAGTGAGTTTCTTGTTTCTTGTAATGTTGATGGTGTAATTTTACAACATTCACCTAAAAGAAAATTTTTCGATGGTTGGCAACATGTTAATGCAGTAATGCCTTCTCTAGATTCTGAAATTAAATTGATAAACTCATATGGTAAAGATGTCCTTGCTATTACTTTGAATACTCAGGGTATGACCGACCAAGAAATGATATATCATAAGGATTTAATTCAAAAAGATTTAGATATTCCTGTTTTCTTACCATTAGAGGAAGGTGTTCATGGAATTTCTGAGCTATTATTAAGAACATTTTATGAAAATTGAAAACATTGAAATTGATTTAATAGATATTGCATTATCTAGACCTTATACTATTGCTTACAAAACTACCTCATCGATTCAGTCATTAATAATTAAAATTATTTTAAAAAATGGTACTGTTGGAATTGGATCATCTAATGTTTCTAAGTATGTTGTTGGATTAACTACTAAAGATTCTTTCAAAAATTCACTATTATATAGAGATAAGCTTATTGGAAAAGATATTGACTCATTTTCTAGCATTATAGAAGATGTAGAAAATGAATTTATTAATGATCCAGGGTCAAAAGCCGCATATAATATTTCTCTTCATGATACAATCTGTAAAAAGAATGATATTTCTTTAGGTAAATTTCTTGGTAGAAAAGTAAAAAATATTCCAACATCAATTACAGTTGGGATTAAAAATGTTGAAGAGACTATTTCTGAAATTAATGAGTATTTATCAAAGGGATTTCAATTTATAAAAATTAAATTAGGTAATCAGGTTGATGAGGACATTGAAAGAATTCAAAAAATAGATGATGTTTTTGGAAATAGAATTCATATAAGAATTGACGCAAATCAAGGTTGGACAGTAAAAGACACTATCAAATTTTGTGATAAAACAAAGAATATTGAACTTATTGAACAGCCCTTACCTGTAAGAAAGTTAAATGAATATTTATCTTTCTCAGAATCAATTAAGAAGGTAATTGCTTTAGATGAAAGTCTAGTTACTTTAGGTGATGCTATTAGACTTTCCTCAGATAATTATGGAAAAATCTTCAATATAAAGCTCATGAAGTGTGGAGGGATAACTTCTGGTCAAAGTATTGCAAATCAAGCCCTTAAGAGTAACATTGACCTTATGTGGGGATGTAATGATGAAAGTATTATTAGTATATCAGCAGCTTTAAATACAGCTTTGTCATTTGAAAACACAAAGTATCTAGATTTAGATGGAAGTTTTGATTTAGAAAAAGATCTCGTAAGCGGAGGATTTAGTTTAAATAATGGAATTTTAGAGCCTTTAGATAGACCTGGGTTAGGTGTTGAAATTATATAGATGAAAAAATTTTTAATATTATTTTTCTTATGCAGTAATTTTCTAGCTTCTTCAAAATCAAAAAATTCATTATTAAATGATATTGATTCTATTATATTTTCTTCAATTAAACTAAAAGCATTTCCAGGTGCACAAATTGTTGTATTAAAGGATGGGAAGGAGATAATAAATAAAAGCTATGGATACCATACCTATGATAGCATTTTAAATGTAACAAATAATTCTATTTTTGATCTTGCGTCAATAACAAAACCCACTGCTGGTGCATTTGCTTTAATGAATCTTTATCAAAATAATTTAATTGATATTAATAAACCCCTTAGCGAATACCTTAAGTATTTTAAAAATTCTAGGGTTGGAGATGTGTTAATTAAAGATTTTCTTCAGCATATTTCAGGAATAAGGCCATGGATACCATTCCACCAAACAACAAAGAAAGATAATGGACAATTTAAAAGAAAAACACTTTCAACTATCTATAATAAAAAATATAATGTAAAACTTACAGACAGTCTTTTTCTTCATAAAAACTATAAAAATGAAATCTACAGACAAATTAAAAACGCTTACTTTATAGAGGAAGACACAGTATTATATTCAGGTCTTTTTTTCTATTTAATCCCAGAAATTATTGAAAAATCGACTGGAAAATCTTTTGATGACTACCTAGAAAGTATCTATTCTAAAATGAATTTAAAATCTATGGTCTTTAATCCAATTTATAAGTTTGATCTTAATCGAATTGTGCCAACAGAAAATGATAATTTTTTTAGAAATTTTCAAATACACGGAGTAGTTCATGATGAGGGAGCAGCTATGATGGATGGTGTCTCAGCTAATGCTGGTTTATTTTCAACTGCAACTGACTTATCCCATTTCTATCAGATGTTTTTGGATAATGGAAGAAGTGAGTTAGGTGATATAATTAGTAAAGAAGTTATAGAATTATTTACCCAGTATTCAAATGAAAATAAAAAGTTTTATAGAAGTCTTGGCTTTGATAGGCCGAAACCTGAGTATGATATAGAGAAGTGTACCTATTCTAAGTTTGCATCTAAATCAAGCTTTGGACACTCAGGATATACAGGAACTTTTTTTTGGGTTGACCCTAAATACAATTTAATATATATATTTCTATCTAATAGAGTTTATGATACAAGAGAAAACTCAACTATATATGATCTAAACGTTAGGACCATTATTCATGATAAAATTTATGAGTATATTATAAACTAAATAATTTTATTATCCGTAAGGTAAGTATGAAAATTCTTATATCTCCTTCAAAAACTTTAAGCTTTGATAGTGAAGTAAATTGTGAATTCAAATCGGATAGCAGGCTAATAGAAGAAACAAAAATTCTACATAAAATTTTATTAGATTATTCATCTGGTGATTTAAAAAACTTAATGAATGTAAGTGATAAGATTGCTGAATTAAACTTTAATAGATTTAAGAATTGGGAAGACCCAAATTATTCTACAAATTCTAGACAGGCAGTCTATGCATTTAGGGGTGATGTTTACTCTGGTCTTGATGCTGATACAATTGATGCTGATAAATTCGATTATCTACAAAATTCATTAAGAATACTGTCTGGTTTTTATGGCATACTAAGACCTTTTGATCAGATTTTGCCTTACAGGCTTGAGATGGGCACAAAGCTTGAAAATGAGTATGGAAATGATCTTTATAAGTTTTGGGGTGATAAGATAACTAATGTCTTGGAAGAAGATTTAGAAGAAAAAGAAATTATTGTCAATTTAGCTTCAGATGAATACTTTAAGTCGATAAAAAAAAATAAAATGAATTCTAAAATAATAACTCCAGTATTCAAGGAATTTAAAAATGGCACATATACTACGATTGCTATATATGCAAAAAAGGCAAGAGGTTTAATGTCAAGATTTTTGATTGATAGAAAATCAAATGACTCTGATGAAATTAAACTTTTTAATATTGAAGGATATTCATATGATTCTAATTTATCAGATGAATTTAAATATGTTTTTACTAGATAGTTTATTACGTAGCGAGAGGGGGAATTGAACCCCCGACCTCCGGGTTATGAATCCGACGCTCTAACCACCTGAGCTACCTCGCTAAAATGTAGGCAAATCTATGTATATTATTATAAATTAAGAAAATGTTTTGGCAACTTAAAATATACTATATAAATTAAGTTTCTGATAAAATATAACTTATGGCTAAACAAAAATTTGTTGGGGAATATCCGGTTAATGCATCTAGAAAAATGCTCTTCCCTTATCTTAGTTCTGCAACGGGATTATGTCAATGGTTCGCTGATGATGTTAATATTAATAATATAGATAAAACTCTCATATTTATTATTGACGGAGAGGAGAGAGTAGCTATTATTGACTCAATTAAAAATAATAGATTTGTAAAGTTCAGGTTTCTTAATAATGATGAAAAACCTCAAGATAATGATACTCTAGAATTTAGACTTGAAATTAATGAACTTACACAGTCAGTATTTATAAGAGTTGAAGAGTATACTGAAACTGATGATCTTGAAGAGTCTTACCAAATCTGGGAAAATCTTTTGGCTCAATTAAAAGAAATTATTGGTGCATAAATTATTTCTCAAGTGAGAAAACTAGATTCCTTAATTCTTAGATCCTTTATTGGGCCTTTTTTTGTTACTTTTTTCGTTGTTGTATTCATACTGTTACTTCAATTTATGTTGAAGTATTTTGATGATATTTTAGGAAAAGATTTAAGTTTTTCAGTTTTACTTGAGTTTTTATTTTACTTCTCAGTAAGAATAACTCCAGACGCACTACCGTTAGCGGTTTTACTTTCATCAATAATGACATTTGGGAACTTAGGAGAAAAAAATGAGTTAGTAGCTATAAAAAGTTCAGGGATATCTTTGCTAAGGACCTTAACACCTCTATTTGTTATTTCAATTTTAATTACACTATTTGCTTTTTATTCTAATAATAACTTTGTCCCAAAAGCTAACCTTAAAGCTTTAAGTCTTCTCTACGATATTAAGAAAAAAAAACCTTCTATGGATTTAAAAGAAGGGCAATTTTATAGTGGAATTCCTGGATATACTATCAAAGCTAATAAGAAACTGAATGATGAGCTTCTGCAAGATGTTATGATATATGATCATGTCACCTACCAGGGAAATAATAGAGTAATTTTAGCTGATTCTTCTTATATGTATTCAATACTTGGTAATAGATATCTAGTTTTTGAATTATATAATGGAAGCTCATACACTGAAATACCTGTTGAGTCTGGAAGAATTAAATATATAAATCAATTTTATAGAAATAATTTTTCTTATATGAAACTTGTTTTTGATATGTCATCTTTTGATTTAAAGAGAACAAAAGAAGAGCTTTTTGCTGGCGATTATAGAATGAAAAATACGTCCGAGCTTTCTAATACAATTGACTCTTTAAATTATAATCAGTCTATGCAGAAATATATTATGCTTAAGAATTCATCAACTTTCTATGACTATCATATGAAAGATAATTTTATATTGCCAGAAGATGTAAGTTTTATGAGGTCAGAGCTCAAAGAAGTAGATGAGGTTTCTGATTTCTATACAACTGATAAAAAAGAAAAATTAGACCTTTCAGATACATTTTATATTTATGTGAATAATAACTTGGAGTATGATCAAGATATTTATTCAAAAGCTCTTAATTCAGCAAGAAATATTAAAACTAATCTCAGTATTAACTCCGCAAGAATAAAGTCACATGTTTTTGAGATAAATAAGAATGAGATTGAGTTAGTTAAAAAATATGCTCAGGCATTTGCATGTATATCAATGTTTTTAGTTGGTGCTCCACTAGGGTCATTAATTAAAAGAGGTGGCATTGGAGTTCCTGTTATTATCTCAATTTCATTCTATATTGTTTATTACGTCTTAAATATTCTAGGAATAAAGTGGGCAAGAGAAGATATAATTTCTCCTGAACTTGCAGCTTGGTTATCTAATTTAGTGCTATTTCCTGTTGGATTATTTTTCTTGTATCATTCTAGAAAAGACTCAAGAATCTTTGAAGTAAATGTTTTAGAATATCTACAATCAAAAATTAAAATTTTCAAAAAAAATAGATAGAATTTTTTATCAACTATTAATTTGCTATTTTTGCAAGAATTTTAACGAATATTAATTTAAACTTTGACTAAGCATGTATTTAGATAAAAATGAAAAACAAGAGATTTTCAAAAATCATGGTCGGTTAAAGAAAAACAATGATACTGGTTCTGCTGAATCACAGATAGCTTTGTTTACTTATCGAATTCAACACTTGACCGATCATTTACGAACTAATAAAAATGATCACTCATCTAGAATGGGACTGTTAAGACTTGTAGGAAAGAGAAGAAGATTATTAAATTATCTTTCTTCTAAACATATTGATAGGTATAGAGATATCATAGCAAAGCTTAACATCAGAAAATAACTCGATTATTTTCGTATCGTTTTTCGCGACTTTTATCAATAAACTTTTTTTATATGATTAAACCAATTAACGTAAGTAAAAAACTTTCAGATGGAAGAGAAGTATCCATTGAGACGGGAAAATTAGCTAAACAAGCAGATGGATCTGTAGTATTAAGAATGGGTAAAACTATGATTTTAGCTTCAGTTGTTTCTAAAAAAGAAGCTATGGAAAATGTTGATTTTTTGCCATTATCGGTAGATTATCAAGAAAAATTTGCTTCTGCAGGAAAAATTCCTGGAGGATTTTTAAAGAGAGAAGGAAGATTATCAGATCATGAAGTCTTAATATGCAGACTTGTAGATAGGGTACTGCGTCCGCTTTTCCCATCAGATTACCACGCAGATACCCAAGTACTTTTATATCTTATCAGTGCTGATAAAGATGTTTTGCCTGATGCATTAGCTGCATTAGCTGCATCTGCTGCTTTAACAGTATCAGATATTCCATTTAATGGTCCTATTGCTGAGGTTAGAGTTGTTAAGTCTGAAGGAAAATACTTAATTAATCCTACACCTGAACAGATTGAAAAATCAACTTTGAATTTAATGGTAGGAGCTTCATATGATAATATCTGTATGGTAGAAGGAGAATCAAACGAGGTTACAGAAGAAGAGATTGTCGAAGCACTTAAAGTTGCTCATGATGCTATAAAATCATTATGTGAGCTTCAAAATGAGTTGCTTAAGAAAGTGGGAAATAAAGAGAAAAGAGAATATTCTCATGAGAAATCAGACGAAGCTCTACAAAAAGATATCTATGATAAAACATACGATGATCTGTACAAGATTGCTGCTCAAGGAATTGCAAACAAGAAGAAAAGAGCCGAATCTTTTGGTGAGATAAGAGATAAGTATCTTGAGACTGTGAGAGAAGATGAGAATTTTGATGAATTCTTATTCAATACTTACTTTCATGATATTGAGAAAGAAGCTATTAGAAACTCAGTGTTGGATTCTAAGGTTAGGTTAGACGGAAGAAAACTAAATGAGATTAGACCGATATGGTCTGAAATAGACTACCTTCCTAATGCCCACGGATCATCTATTTTTACTAGGGGAGAGACTCAGTCTTTAACTACTGTTACTTTAGGTACAAAACTAGATGAGCAGATGATTGATGGTGCTATGAATTCTGGATATAATAAATTTATTTTACATTATAACTTTCCTGGATTTTCAACTGGAGAGGTGAGACCAAATAGAGGCGCAGGAAGAAGAGAGATTGGTCATGGTAACCTTGCTCTTAGAGCTCTTAAAAACATGATTCCTTCTGATGAAGATAACCCATACACTATCAGAATAGTTTCTGATATATTAGAATCTAATGGATCTTCATCAATGGCAACTGTTTGCGCGGGAAGTTTAGCGCTTATGGATGCAGGAGTAAAGATTAAAAAACCAGTTTCAGGAATAGCTATGGGTATGATATCTGACTCTAAATCTGGTAAATATGCTATTCTATCAGATATTTTAGGTGATGAAGATCATTTAGGAGACATGGATTTCAAAGTTACTGGAACTGCAGATGGTATAACAGCTTGTCAAATGGATATAAAAATTGATGGTTTATCTTTTGATGTCTTGACAGAAGCTTTAAATCAGGCAAAAGAGGGGAGGCTTCACATATTAAATGAGATGTCAAAAACTATTAAAGAGACAAAATCAGATTTAAAACCTCATACGCCGCGATCATTCCAGCTATCAATACCAAAAGATATGATTGGAGCTGTAATTGGACCTGGTGGAAAAATTATTCAAGAGATTCAAAAACAATCTGGTGCTACAGTTCTTGTGGAGGAAGTAGGAGAACATGGCATTGTTAATATTTTCTCTGCAAATCAAGAGGACATGGATAATGCTGTAGAGAGAGTAAAAGCTATTGTTGCTGTGCCTGAGGTTGGAGAAACTTATGTAGGAAAAGTAAAATCTATTAAAGATTTTGGTGCTTTTATTGAGTTTATGCCAGGAAAAGATGGATTACTTCATATATCAGAGATTAAGTGGGAGAGGGTAGAGACTATGGATGGAATTCTTGAAGAAGGTGAAGAAATTAAAGTAAAACTTATTGAAATAGATAGAAAAACAGGGAAATTTAGACTTTCAAGAAAAGCAATTTTACCAAAGCCTGAAAATAAGGAAATAAAGATAAGTAATGGTTGAAAAAATAGTTGATGGACTCATTATAGGATCTGGACCAGCTGGTTATACTGCATCCATCTATACATCAAGAGCAGGTCTAAACACACTTCTTTATAAAGGAGATCAACCTGGTGGCCAGCTTACAATAACCTCAGATGTGGAGAATTATCCTGGATACCCTGATGGTATTATGGGACCTGAGATGATGATAGATTTCGAGAAACAAGCAGGCAGGTTTGGTGCAGAGATCAAGTCAGGAATGATAACATCAGTTGATTTTTCTGGGAAAGATTTAGTTTCGTTTTCAGATTCTAATGAAAAAATTATTTCTAAATCAGTAATTATTTCAACAGGTGCTTCTGCTAAATGGTTAAATCTAGAGTCCGAGCAAAGATTAAACGGTAAAGGTGTATCTGCCTGTGCAGTATGTGATGGTTTCTTTTTTAGAGGTCAAGATGTAGCTGTTGTTGGTGGTGGAGATACTGCTGCAGAGGAAGCATTATACCTTTCTAAACTCACTAATAAAGTTCATTTAATTATTCGAAGAGATGAGATGAGAGCGTCTGTGATTATGCAGAATAGAATCAAAGAAAATGAGAAAATTATTGTGCATTGGAATACTGAAGTTGAAGAAATAAAAGGTGATGATTTAGTTGAAAGTATTGATATTATTAATAATAAAACTAAGCAGAAGAATAATATTAAATTAGGTGGTGTATTTGTAGCAATTGGACACCAACCAAATACATCAATATTTAGAGAGTTTTTAGACCTTGATGAAAGTGGTTATATTAAAACTAAACCAGGAAGCACAGAAACTAATGTTCCAGGGGTTTTTGCGACTGGTGATGCACAAGATAAAATTTATCGACAAGCTGTGACAGCTGCTGGATCTGGATGTATGGGTGCATTAGACGCAGAGAGATACATATCTAATAACGAATAATTATGCATGTTGATATTTTAGTTATTATGGCTCATCCTGATGATGCAGAACTTTGTTGCTCAGGCACAATACTTTCCTCATTAGATAAAGGATTATCTGTTGGTATGGTTGATTTAACTAAGGGAGAATTAGGAACAAGAGGTAATGATAGTATCCGACTAGAGGAAGCAGGAAATGCCGCAAAAATATTAGGAGTTAGTTTCAGATATAATTTAGGATTAAGAGACGGATTTATAAACTCAGATGAACATTCACTACTAAGAGTTGTAGAACAAATAAGAAAATATACACCTAAAATAGTGATAACCAATTCAAGAACAGATAGACACCCAGATCATGAAGCTGCAGCCAAGCTTGTGAAGAGAGCTTGTTTTTTATCTGGTTTAATTAAGATTGAAACTACTTTTGAAGGTGTTAATCAGGATGCATGGAAACCAAGCTCTTTGTTGTATTCAATTCAAAACAATTATGTTTCACCTCATTTTGTTATTGATATTACAAACTTTTATGAGAAAAAGGTGAAGGCAATAAATTGTTTTGAAAGTCAATTTTATAATCCAGATAGTAAAGAGAAAGAATCATTTATCTCAACGAAAGAATTTATGGATTTCATTCATGCAAGATCAGTAGAAATGGGTCACTCAATTGGTGTCTTACATGGAGAAGGATTTACCTCTGAAAATAAAATTAAAGTTGATTCTTTAAATAGTATCCTTTAAGGGTACAGTTTTTGAATTTTCCATTTTCCCTCTTCTTTGTAATAACAAATTCTATCGTGCATCCTTGATGATCGTCCTTGCCAAAATTCAATTGAAAATGGAGATATTAAATACCCTCCCCAAAAGTTTGGATAAGGAATCTCTTGATTATTAAATTTTTTTTCATAATAAGAAAAGTTATTTGTCAAGTCATCTTGATTTTCAAGAGAAGAGCTTTGTTTTGAAGCCCAAGCAGCAATTTTTGAATTTCTTGGTCTTGAGTCAAAATATTTTTTTGAATCTTCTATAGCTATTTTAGTAGCATTCCCTTTTATTATGACTTGTCTTTCAATTTTCTTCCACAAAAAGACAGAAGAAACTATGTTATTCATAGAAATATCTAAAGCTTTTCTACTATTATAATTCGTGAAGAATGTAAATCCATCTTCAGATATATCTTTTAAGAGAACTGTTCTAGAGTTTATAGAATCAATTGATTGAGTTGATAATATCATTGCATTAGGTTCAATAACTTTATTTGATTTAGCAAAATCAAACCATTTTATGAACTCATTTATAGGATTTTTATCAACATCTTTAATTTGAATGATATCGCCTGAATAATCTACTCTCAAGTTTTGAATTCCTTTCATTTTTATCTTATATTAAAATATGGATTTTGATTACTTTAACTATAAATCTACTGAAAAAGTTATTAAAGGAAGTTTAATTTTATCTCAACCTTTAATGAAAGATTTTAATTTCAATCGATCTATAATTTTAATTTGCGAACATAGTTCAGAGGGAAGCTTGGGATACAAGCTAAATGATAAAATACCTACAGAAAGTATCGTTTCCGATTTGAATTTATTAATCAAAGAAAAGTTATTTTTAGGTGGACCAGTAGAAAAACCATACTTAAATTTTATTCATAATTCCAAGGAGGTTCCGTCTTGTATTAAAATTACAAATGATGTTTTTTTAGGTGGAGATATAGATTATTTTCTTAGAAGCCTAAAAACAATTCCCAATAAGATTAAATATAAATTTTTTTCTGGGTACTCAGGCTGGGGCTCAGATCAACTAGATAATGAGATAGAAGAAAATTCTTGGATAGTTATAAATGATTATGAGCCGAGTTTTATGTTTGACGGTATTGATGATAAATTTTGGTCAACTTTTTTGAAGCAATTTGGTGGAAAAAATAAAATATTCTCTAATTATCCAAAAGACTCTTCTTTGAATTAAAATTTTTTTAGATTTGCAGTATGGCAGAGAAAAAAATAAAAAAATCTGAAAGCCTAGTTAATAAAGAAAAAAAAGAAATTTTAGTTCAATCTGAAACTAAAACTAAATCTCCTGTATCTAAAGCTGAAGCTGTAGAGTCTTTAAAATCACTTTCTTCTGAAAGTAAAACTGAATCTCCTGAGATAAATAACATGAATGAGGATAATAACAATCCAGAATTTGTTGAAGTTGCTCCCGATAAAACAGATAATGATCCAATAAAACAAATTAGAAAGAAAAAAGAGATTGTTAAGAAGTTAAGAGATCTAGTAAATGGTATTGAGAATAATGATACTTTTAATTTAGTTAAAGAACTTCAAAACTCTTGGAAAGATATTGGAGTGGTAGATAATTCAAAAGATAGGTCTTTATGGACCACATACAATGCTCTTCTTGATAGATTTTATGATAATCGTAGTATTTATTTTGAGTTGAAGGATCTTGACAGAAAGAAAAATTTAGAACTAAAAACTGAGATATGTGAGAAAGCTGAAGCTTTGATTAATGATGGTAATGTGATGAAGGCTGTTTCTACTCTCAATGAGCTTCATAATGATTTTAAACATATAGGTCCAGTTGAAAAGGATAAACAAGAAGAGATATGGGAAAGATTAAAGTCTGCTTCTGACGAGATATATAAAAAGAAAAAAGATTTTATCTCAAACATTAAGATTTCATTAAATGAAAATCTTGAGAAAAAAACTGAGCTCTATAATCAAATAATTAAATTAAAATCTTTTAAATCTGATAGAATTAAAGACTGGAATCTTAAAGCTAAAGAAATTTTATCTTTAAAAGATAAGTGGAATACAATAGGAGGGATTCCAAAAACTTCCTCAAGAAATATTTCTAAAGAATTTTGGAATGCATTCAAAGAATTTTTTAACAATAAATCTGCTTTCTTTAAGAAAATTGATGATGAGTTTAAGAATAATCTAGACATGAAAAAAGGTTTAATTTCAAAAGTGAATGAATTAAGCAGTAGTGACGAATGGGAGAAAACATCAAAAGAAATACAGGAAATTCAACAAGAGTGGAAGAAAATTGGAAAAGTTCCTATTAAGCAAAAAGATACTATCTATAAAGAATTTAAAGAAGCATGTGACTTCTTCTATGAAAGGATGAGAAATGAAGATCAAGATACTATCAAGATCTATGAAGAAAATCTTTCTAAAAAAATAAGTATCTGTGATGATATTGAGAATCTTCTTAAAAATGAAGAATTTAATCAAGATGAGTTCTTTAAGCTTCAAGTTAAATTTTTAGAAATTGGCTTTATACCTAAAGATAAAGTAGAGAGTGTTAAAGATAGATTTAAGAAAACTGTTGATCTAGTAGTAGAGAAATCTTCTAAAAAGATGAGTCAGGATGATTTTGATAAGTTTAAATTTATTATTGAGCTAAACTCTCTAGCTAAGAACCCATATTCAAAGAGTAAGATTATTAAAAAGAAATCTGATATAATTAAGAAGATTAATCAGATAGAGTCAGAAATAAAAAATTTAAAGAATAATATTTATTATCTCAAACAATCTGAAGCTGCAGATAATCTAAAGAAAGAGTACATGAAGAAAATTGATAATTCTGATAAAGAAATTGAGTCTTTAAAGCTTCAGCTTAATCTTATAAATAAAGTTTAAAAAAGTTTGGATTTCCCTGGTTTAGAAGCCTTTCATTTAGCGTATGATAGAATACGTCCCTACGTCAAAAATACTCCTATAATCACTTCTTCTACTTTAAATTCTCTCTATAATTTAGATATCTATTTCAAACTAGAATTAATGCAAAAGACTGGTTCTTTTAAAGCTAGGGGAGCAATTAATAAAGTTTTACAGCTTAGTGATTCAGAAAAAAAAAGAGGTGTTGTAGCAATTTCAGCTGGAAATCACGCGAGAGCTACATCATGGGCTTGTTCTCAGTTTGGTATTAAATCAAAAATTATCATGCCTCATACTTCTTCTCAAATTAAGGTTGATGCTACTAAATTTTATGGTGGTGAAGTTATTCTCACAGAAGGGAGCATGATGGATCTATGTCAAGAAATTGTTGAAAAAGAAAAATTGACTTTTGTTCATCCCTTTGATGATATTGATGTTATTGCTGGACAAGGTACTATTTCTTTGGAAACTCTTAAAGAAATTAGAGATATTGATTATGCATTTATCAGTATTGGTGGAGGGGGATTGATTTCAGGTATGGGATCTTTTTTAAAGCAAGTAAATCCAAAAGAAAAAATTATTGGAATTGAACCCATTAATTCTAACGTTATGACGAGGAGTTTAGAATCTAATTCCCCAGAGACATTTGATACAAAAAAATATAAAACAATTGCTGACACTTTAGCTGCACCTTTTGCAGGTAAGCTGACCTTTGAATTTGTCAAAAAATATGTTGATGATATAATTAATGTTTCTGAAGAAGAGATGGTTGAATCACTTAGGATAATGATAGAAAGATTAAAAATTGTTCCAGAAGCATCTGCATCAGCATGCTTTGTTCCAATTGTTTTTAATAAGATAAAAATAGAGCCAAAATCAAAATGTCTTGTAGTTGTGTGTGGAGGTAATATTGATCTTGAAGCATTAAAAATGATGTTTTGAAAAGAGTATTATTAATTTTATTATCTCTTTTTTTTTTTCATCTAAACTCTTACTCTTCAGATTCAATAAATAAGAATATTGATAAAAATTTTTATAAATTTTTAGCAGCTGAGGGATTAGTATTGACTGGAGCAATATCATATTTAAAAAATCAATGGTACTCAGATAAGAAAAGAGTTCCTTTCCACTTCTATAATGATTTAAGAGGATGGAATCAAGTTGATAAATTTGGTCATTTTTATGCCTCTTACTTAGAGAGTAATGTAGGGTATTCATTAATGAAAAAATATCATTTTTCTGAAAATCAAGCACTTTTTCTTGGAGGAAGTCAGGGTTTGATACTAGAGACTCCTATTGAATTTTTTGATGCATATTATGAAGGATGGGGTTTTTCTTTATCCGATATGTTTGCAAATGCTTTTGGTTCATTTTTTTTTATTTCACAACAAAAAATATTTGGTGAGCAGTTAATTATGCCTAAACTTTCATTCTCTCGTTCAAATTATGCTCCCCACGCAAATGGCTATTTAGGTGATGATAGTTTATTATCACAGTTTGTGTATGATTATAACGGGTATACTTACTGGTTTTCATTTCCTCTCAATAAAATTTTTAAGAAGAGAAGTATTCCAAACTGGATAAATATTGCTTTGGGGTATGGTGCAGATGGAATGATAGGAGAGTTTCAAAATAAAACTTCTTACAAAGGCTCACCAATACCTTCTTTTGAAAGATATAGACAATATTATCTCTCACTTGACATAGATTTTTCAAAGATTAAAACAAATCATAAAGCTCTAGAGAAACTTTTTAGAGCAATCAGATATATTAAAATTCCACTTCCAACTATTGAATTTTCGAATAAAAAAGTTAGAGGGTATTTCTTTTATTTTTAATTTTAAACTTTTAATTAAAATCAAAAAATAATGAAAAATATAATTAATGTATTTCTACTATCTTTTTTTATTGTCTCATGTTCAGCTCCTCAAAACCCATCTGTAAATTCTGGTCCTCTTTCAGGAACACTTAATGATGAGAGTGAAGAGGTTAAGTTGACTAGGGATCTTATGAAAGCATATATTGATAATGATTTTAGTAGTATAGAGTATATGATATCTGATGATGTCGTTTGTTTATTTAATTCTGATCAATATGATAAAGCAGGATGGATATCAGGCGTTTCTTCTCATCATGATCTTTTTGACAATATTTCAAACACAAAAAATCAACCTATAAATTTAACTGCTGCAAATTATAATAACGGAACAGTTTGGTCTATGGCATGGTTTGAGTGGACAGGTACAGGAAAGTTTTCTAAAGAAGATATTTCAATTTTAGTTCACCATGGATTTAGATGGGAGGGTGGAAAAATTGTTGAAGCTTACCACTTTTTCGATCCAACTGCTTTAAGCAATGAAATTGCTTTATCAGAGTAATTTTTCATAGTTTTTACCTAGTATTTAATATAAGATTTTTTTCTTTTTAAATAGATAGTATATTTGCCTGAAATTTAATTAAAGCCTCGTTAGCTCAGCTGGTAGAGCAAGTGATTTGTAATCACTAGGTCGCTGGTTCGATCCCGGCACGGGGCTCAAATTTCATCTCTATTAATCACAATTTCTTCTGCTGTCAATTATCTGAATAATTTTCCATTCTCCTCCAGCTTTATGAAGTGTAAATGAGTTAGATCCACAGTGAATAATCTTATCGTTTACTCTAAATATATAAGGGGTCCAAGCTACTGCTAATGTGCCATCAATATTAATTTCATAAGATAAAATTTCTTCTTCCCATTTTGTTGTGTTGTCTCTATTTGAAATTGTTTTGATAAATTCATCATAGTTTATTTCATTTAGTTTTGATTCCGAATTAACAAATGAGGAGCTTATGAGATTAAAATCTTTAAAAGCTAAATTTTTTAAAGTTGCTGAGTCCTTTTTATGAAAAGCCTCAAAGAAAGTATCAATGAGCTTTTTAATTTCTTCTTTATCATCAGTAATAAAAACGGTTAAAGATTTTAAAAAAAGGAATGTGATCAGAAAAATTTTCATTATTTTAATTTATTAATTAAAAATATTTAAAATAAAACATATCGACGTATGAGAATACTTTTATCATTTCTTTTGTTTATTTCTGTTAATTCTATCTACTCTCAATTAAGAACTCCTCAGGCAAGTCCAAGTTCTAAAATTGAGCAGGCTGTAGGTCTCACAGATGTTGTTTTAGAATACAATAGACCGTCTAAAAAAGGAAGGGATATTTTTGGGAATTTAGTTCCTTTTGGAAAAATATGGAGAACTGGTGCAAATAGTAGTACTAAAATTGGTTTCTCAACAGATGTTTCAGTTGATGGTTCTAAGATAGAGAAAGGCACTTACTCTGTATTTACTATTCCTAATGAGGAGAGCTGGGAATTTATATTATATTCTCAGGCAGAGTTATGGAATGTTCCAAGTGATTGGAGTGAAGACAAAATAGTTTTTAAGTCTCAATTTAAAGCCCATAAACTTGAAGAAGGAAACTTTGTTGAATCATTTACAATTTCTATTAACTCCTTAACCAATAATGGATTTGATCTGGTTATATCTTGGGATGATACTTATGTAATTGTCCCTTTTTCTGTTCCAACAAGAGAAAATGTTGAGTCTCAGATTAAAGTTTTAATGAGTGGAACCCCAAAAGTTGGTGATTACTATGCAGCCGCAGTATTCTACAGGGAAGAAAATATTAAGCTAGGTAAAGCGCTTGAATATATGAACAAAGCGATGGAAATGACTGAAAATCCTCGTTTTTTTCAGCTTAGGCAACAGTCTTTAATACTTGCCGCCAATGGTTTATATAAAGATGCTATAGAGGTTGCAAAAAAATCCTTAGAGTTATCTATTCAAGCTAATAATCAAGACTATGTAAAGCTCAATAATGACTCCATCAGAGATTGGGAGAAAAATATTTAGTTTCCATATTTTAATTAATATCTAAAATGACACTTTTTTTAAGTGTCATTTTTTTTTTCATAAAACTTTTATATTATTGCAGTACTTTGTATAACAAAGTACTATGTGATATTTAATATGAGTACTGAAAATTTTAATATACAGATTCGTAAGGGACTTCTTGAGTTTTGTGTCATACACATAATTTCAAGAGGGGAGGTTTATACTTCAGATATATTAGAAGAATTAAAAAAATCTAAAATTATAGTTGTAGAAGGGACAGTATATCCATTGCTTAGCAGACTTAAAAATTTAGATTATGTCTCTTATTCTTGGAAGGAATCTTCACTTGGACCACCAAGAAAATATTACTCTCTCACAGATAAGGGATCTATACACCTGACTAACCTTAAAAACTCTTGGAAAGAAATTGACACATCAGTTAAAAAGATTATTAAACAAAGATGATATGAATAAAACAATAAATTTAAATATTGGAGGTACAGTATTTAATGTAGATGAAGATGCATATGAACTCTTAAATAAATATCTAGAGTCTATTAAGATATATTTTAAAAATATTGATAAGGATGGTGATATTATTAAAGATATTGAATCTAGGATTGCTGAAAATTTATCAAATAATATTTCGAGCACCTCTAGTTCAGTCTCAATTCTTGATGTAAAAAAAGTAATTACTGTAATGGGAACCCTTAATGATTTTAAGGAGATATATGACGATCAGAATGAGGATGATTTCTCAGAAACAAATTCTACAAAGAAGCTCTATAGAAATCCCCAAGATAAAGTTTTAGGTGGTGTTGCTTCAGGAATTGCAAATTATTTCAATATTGACCCAGTTATTATAAGAATACTCTTTCTTGCATTATTATTTGTTGGTGGTTTTGGTTTGATTGCATACATTATTTTCTGGATAGGTATTCCTTCAAAGGATGGTTCAGAGGTTATTTTAGATAAAAGACTTTATAGGGATAAAGAAGACAAGGTTATTGGAGGAGTAGCTATGGGTATATCTAACTACCTTTCAGTTGATGTGTCAATAATAAGAACACTCTTTCTAATAAGTATATTTTTTGGCGGGTTAGGAGTTGTGGTTTATCTTCTTTTATGGGTAATCACCCCTGAGGCGACAACAATATCTCAGAAGATGAGAATGTCAGGTTATTCTATAAATCTTAAGAATATTGAAGAATTTATTAAAAATAAGTTAAATCCTGTTGGAAAAAATGAATCTAGTTTCGAGAAAATATTATTATTTCCATTTAGAGCGTTAGGGCCAATAATTGATGGTACTTTAAAGATTATTAGGCCAGCATTCAATATTTTCATGGGAGGAGTTTTATTTTTGCTCTCTCTCGTAGTAATATTTTCTGGTGTTTTTCTTTTATTAAATCATTTAGAAGTAATAAATCATATCCCTGTTCACATATTTGATTCAGAGACTAATCTACAAATTGATGGTATTAACCTATCTGTTATAGTAAATGAAATTCCTTTGGCAATACTTTTTGCTCTTTATTTAAATTTATTTTTAACTTTAACTCTTTTAATAATGATGATTACTAAATTTTTATTTAATAGAAATCTTGTCGGATTTCCTTTTGCTATAACCTTATTTTTTTTGTGGATAATTCTGTTATCTTTTAATAGTATTGCTCTCCCAATACTTGTTGATAAATGGCATGATGAAGGAAAAATAGATGAGTGGAAGAGTACAGGAGTGCTTGAAGATTTTTCTTATGATAATCTTACTTCCAAATCCTATGACATTAAAAACTTTGATAAATTACATATTAGGATACCAGCTATCGTATCTATAAAAGAGTCTGATAATTTTACAGTTGAAGCATCAGCTTCAGATAATCATTTAAAAAATTTAGTTGTCAGAAAAAATTCTGTTGGAGAGTTAGAAATTTATTCAAAAAATAAAAATTGGAATTGGGGAAGAAATACAAATGGGTTTAAAATTTTGATTACTTTACCAGTCATTCAGTCATTAGATATTTCGGGTGCAACTAGGGCAGATCTTGATTTCAGTACCATTGAAAGATTGGATTTAGAACTAAGTGGTGCTGCTGATTTAGATGTTCATTCAGATATTTCTAATCTTAATGCTGAAGTTTCAGGTGCTTCAGTTTTTGATTTAAATGGAAAAGTACTTGTTTCTAACTTAAGGGTATCTGGAGCTTCAAGACTTGATTTGGAGGGTAAGGGAGAGAAGATGGATTTACGAGTAAGCGGCGCATCCAAATTCGATGGTAAAAATTTTATTGTTAAATCTATTGAAATACTATCGTCTGGAGCATCAACATCTTATATCCACTCTTCTGAGGATGTTAGTATAAAAGCATCTGCAGCGAGTTCAATTTATGATTATGGAAAAGGAAGTATCAAAGATCTTGATATTTCATCTGCTGCATCATATAAAAATAGGTCAATTAAGTCAATTTAAATTTTTCTTTTTTTCCTCTTTTAATTTTCTGTTTTTCTACACCTTTGCTTTTTTGATTATAGGAAAAATTGAAAATTAGATATATAGATTTTATTAAACAGACATTTGATTTTCCAACTGAAGAGTTTGAAGTCTCAAATGGTAATCTGTTTTTTCATAATATTGATCTCTCTTCACTTATTGAAAAATATGGTACTCCTCTTAAATTTACCTATCTTCCTAAAATCACTGAGAGTATTGGCAGAGTTAGGAATTGGTTTAATAATTCTCTAAAAAAATCAAATTATAAGGGAAGCTATAACTACTGCTACTGTACAAAAAGTTCTCACTTTAAATATATTTTGGATGAGGTCCTAAAAAATAATACTCATATCGAAACTTCTTCTGCATATGATATAGATATTGTTGAAAATCTAATTAAAGAAGGGAAGATCACTCCTGATACATTTGTTATTTGTAATGGATTTAAAAGGGATAGATACATTGAGAATATTTCTAAATTAATTAATAATGGTCATCACAACTGTCTTCCTATAATAGATAATTACGAAGAGCTTAATCTTTTGTCTGAAAGGATAGAATCTAAATTTAATGTTGGTATTCGAATAGCATCTGAGGAAGATCCAAAATTTCAATTTTATACTTCTCGCCTTGGGATAGGATATAAAGATATTGTTCCATTTTATGAGCAGAAGATTGCAAATAATGAAAAAGTTAATCTTAAGATGCTTCATTTTTTTATTAATACTGGGATACGAGATACTGCATATTACTGGAATGAATTAAATAAATGTCTAAAAGTCTTTGTTAATCTTAAAAAGATTTGCCCCTCACTGGATAGTTTAAATATTGGTGGAGGTTTCCCAATAAAAAATTCTCTAGCATTTGAGTTTGATTATGAGTATATGATCGATGAGATAGTTAATCAAATTAAAATAGCGTGTGATGAGGAAAATATTGAGGTACCAGACATCTTCACTGAGTTCGGTAGTTTTACCGTTGGTGAGAGCTCAGGTTCCATCTATGAGGTTCTCTACCAAAAGCAACAAAATGATAGGGAGAAATGGAATCTTATTAACAGCTCTTTTATCACAACTCTCCCAGATACATGGACTATTAACCAAAGATTTATCATGCTTCCAATTAATCACTGGAATAAGTCATACGAGAGGGTTCTTTTGGGTGGTTTAACATGTGATAGTGATGACTACTACAATAGCGAACAGCATATGAATGCTATATATCTTCCAAAATATGATTCAGATAAACCACTCTATATTGGATTTTTTAATACTGGTGCATATCAGGAAAATATTGGAGGGTACGGTGGATTACAGCATTGTCTTATCCCTTCACCAAAGCATATTCTCCTTGATAAAGATGAAAATGGAGTTATTAACTCAAGCCTTTTCAGAGAGCAACAAAAAAGTGAGGATTTTATGAAAATATTAGGTTATAATTAATTTTTTTTAAAATATTTGAAAATGGGATTCGTGCATGACTGTTTATCGCTTCATAGAACTGGCAGAGAGGAAGAGGCCAAAGCACTATATAATGTATTTATTACTCTGAAAGAGCTTAACTCAAAAATAAAAGAGAAGCCTTATTTTAGGGTTTAAATATCATTGTGAAAAAAAACATAATATATTTCTTGCTTTTTACATCAACTATTTTACATAGTTGTAAGGAAGATGAGCGTGATTCTCTTGATAAAGTATGTGAAGGAGATTACTCTACGACTGGTATTCTTACTGACATTGACGAAAAAATTTTTAATGACGATGAGTCAGTGAATATGTATAGTATCTACTCTTGGACTTCTAATAATAGCGATAGAATTTTAATAGGAAATGGTATCCCTAACCACGAGGTTGGAACATTCCCAAATCAAGATAATCCAAATGCTATTAGTGAGCAGAATATAAGTGAGAGATTTACTCTTTGTCCTATTATTGTTTCTGAATCTGGAGTGAGTGCTGGTGGTCCTGCTGGAGCAATCGCTTATGCCATAAATAGTGTAAAATTTGATCCTGCTACTGCAGGAAGATGCAATGACAGTGGAGAATGTAGTCTCGCTCAGGGACAGGGAAGGTGGAATATTGAGGCTTTGGGTCACGAGACATTTGATTTTGGAGACGACATGAATCATGCGCATGTTCAGCCAACAGGTGAATATCATTATCATGGCATGCCCGAACTCCTTATTGACTTTTTAGGTAGTAACCAGGGGATGACTCTAGTGGGTTGGGCAGCTGATGGATTCCCAGTTTATGCAAGATATGCCTACACAGATCCTAACGATCAAAATAGCCCAATAAAAGCTATACAGCCAAGCTATAAGATTAAATCTTCTCCTGACACAAACAGACCGAGCACCCTGACTGCTCTTGTCGGTGGTCCAGGGCAGGGGACTACGTACCCAAATACTCCTATTCCAATGGGAGCCTTTACCCAAGATTTTGAGTATATAGAGGGGTATGGTGATTTGGATGAATGCAATGGCAGGTATGGGAAAACACCTGAGTTCCCTGAAGGAATTTACTACTACATGGTCACCGATGATTTTCCTTACTTCTCTCGTTGTCTGAAAGGTGATTTCTAGTTAGTGAGATTTAATTTTCTAGAGTTATTCTTAATTATTTTATAACCAAAGTATATTAGAAGAAGACCGACTAATTCTGTAACAAAAAGAACTTCTACGTACCCTAAGCGAGTAAAGGATCCACCAATTCCAGGAAGAATTCCTCCTACTGCAATTAGAGAATTTCCATAGACTCTAAACGTGTTATTTTTTACATTATAGTATTTATATGCAGAATATATGGCACCTCCAACAAGAAATAGGAATGCATATATATTGATAAGTGGGGAAAAAAGCCTCACCCAGTTCCAATCAAATAATTTTCCTGTCAGCCTCCCATCATAATCCTCTGGGAGAGTAATAGGTACAATCCATACAAAAACAGCAGCTATTAGGATATATGAGACAAAAAAGTAGGTGGTTTTATTTGCAAATGATCTAGAGAAAAGTAGATACACTGTTCCTTGAGCGAGAGGAAATCCACCTAATAACGCACCAATAATGTACCAGAATCGAAGATTAATTTCATTATAGCCTAGCAGAGTATGAATACTTTCACTTAGTGTACCTAAACCAAATGTGGCTACGCCAATCATCCACCAGAACAAATATTTCTTTTTTTTTCCTTGGTAATGATTATATATTTCAACAAAAAAATAAATACTAAAAAGTGTAGTTGCAATAGGGATATAATTAACCATCTCTTATTTTTCTCAAAATTATATGATTTATAGTAAGTATCTAAAGTTAATGACATCATTATACTTTAAATAGATTTAATCTTTTTTTACGTTAATTTTTATACATTTATCCAGTGAAACAAATAATTTTTCTACTACTTATATCTCATTTTTCCTTCTCTCAGATGGTTCCTAGCTTCCATGGTGTACATCACAAGCCGCCTCAATTCATTCAGACTGGAAATGATATTGACGGTGAGGCTGCTAATGATTATAGCGGCTATTCTGTATCTCTCAGCTCAGATGGAACTGTTGTTGCTATAGGAGCATATAATAATGATGGTGGTGGCTCTAATTCTGGTCATGTCAGAGTGTACGCGTGGGACGGGTCGGCGTGGGCTCAGAGAGGGAGTGACATAGACGGTGAGGCTGCTT
>JAYPDR010000010.1:0-22596 GCA_038125345.1 Marinoscillum sp.
AATCCAGCAGCATACTCAGCAGTCCCGTCATCATATGAATAATAATTTTTAAAATTAATTTTAAACTTTACACTATCATTATGTCTAAAATTTTGATGTGATATTATAGAGTCTCCTGATTCAATATAAAATAAAAAATTTATAGAGGTGGAGTCATTATTGATTATATAGTCAGTTAATTTTATAGGATTATTTTTAATCAACCTTCTTTCATAACCACCTAAAATTGGACTTAAAGGTTTTTTATCACTTATAATTATATTTTTGTTAAGGCTTGGAATATGACCTATAAATGAATAATTAATTGGTTGAATATCCTTATCTAAGTTTTTAATAAAAACATTTACAGAATCAATATAGTTGTCAGATTCAGAGATATGTTCTGAAGGAATAGATGTATGAAATTTTAGAATTTTATTAATCTTGTGAGAAATAGTTCTATCTAAATAAATTGAGTCAAATTTTGATCTATTTCTATCAACATAAATATAATCCAATAGCCAACTATCAAATGGTCCTTGAGAATTACCAATATTATAAAATTTGAACATAAATTTTTCATGTAAATATTTTTTTTCAATAAGAATATTTTTAAAATGAAAGTTATTTATTGGATTATTTTGATTTCCTGAAATATGCCATACGGTATTCCAATTTAAATCTTCGTCTAAAAAATCAACTTTTAATGAGTCTTCTAAATCAGGAAACTCTCCATTAAAATTTATATTCCAATAAAAACTTAGGTAAATACTATCACTCAGTTTAAAAGAAGATAAATTAATTTCATCTGATACTAATTCATCACAAATTCCATGGCCACCTTCATTATTAAATGGGTCTCCGTCTCTATTCAATCCGTCAAATTCAATAACATTAATACTTGGAGAAAGTATATTTTTAAAGTCTATAATCTTAACATTTTCTGACTTACTCCAATAGAAATTATCAATATTATCACTTCTTGAAAAATCATCCCAGAAAGGTAACTGAATATTTTCTGTTGTATGATTGGAGTAGTTTGGTTTAGTTAATCTAAAAGAAATAAGTTTTTGGCTAAAGATATTGTTTACAATAATGAGTAAAAAAAAAAAAGTTATGCTATAAAATTTCATCTTTTTTCTCTGAAACTATCCATAAATTTATCCTTCTTCCAATTTTTACTTGAGTTGCTTTTGATGGAGTCTGTCGAAAGACTCTCCCTTGCTCTACCCATATTTTTTCGTAAATGTCATTTCCTAAACTATCAAGAATTTTATTATAATAGAAACCACTGTCTTGATAAATAATATTTCCAAGCCTTAGTCCAGATCCAATTATAGTAAACCGCGCTTCTTCTAAATCTAAATTTACTAGGTCTGGGGCCTCAAATACTTGATTTCCAAGTCCATTTCCAACTTCAAGGTCAATAGTTGAACCTTTTAATATTAAATCATTCTCACTTATTGAATCTCCATCTAAATAAATTTTAAGCACTGCATTTCTTGCCATATCTGGCACATATGTAATTTCACCAAGTTTTAAGTCATAGCTTTTTAAAATTAACTGAGCGTTTTTTACTGAACCATTTATAATTTTTGGCATCTTAATTTTTGGAGGCACTGATGAGTTTAGTGTTAAGTATATTTTCCTATTTTCTTTGACCTTTTCATTTTCTAAAGGATTTTGTTGTAAAACAGTATATGCTGGGTATTCGGAAGAATACGTAGAATCATCTAAAACTTCATATCTTAAATCTCTGTCAGAAAGAAATTCATCAATATCTTTTAATTCCATTCCTATAAGATTAGGTACAGTAATTGTATCCCCATGATTTGTTTTGAAAGGGAAATAAATATAAAAAATGAAGATTATGATACTTGAAGTTACAAGAATCATCTTTAATAGATTTTTTAAAATATATTTTATCTCATTCATTTCAATCTATAACACTTCTAAATAAATCTTTTAAAGAAATATGAGCAGCAAGAGCTTGTTGAGGTAAGATACTTTCCTTTGTTAATCCAGGATTAGTATTTACTTCAAGAAAGTAGAACATATTATCTCTCATAATAAAATCACATCTAGAAAACCCTTTTAAATTTAATTTATTGTAAATTTCAGTAGCTATTTTCATAACTTCTTTTTCATTATCTGGACTTATTTCAGCTGGAGTGATTTCATCAGATTCCCCCATATATTTTGCATTATAGTCAAAAAAACTATTATGTGACTTTATTTCAGTAGGTGGAAGAGCAACCACTTTGCCTCTATAATTAATTACTCCAACAGTTATCTCTCTCCCAATTATTTCCTCTTCAATGAGAGCATAGTCATCTTCTTTAAAGCAATGATCAAGAGCTTTTTCAATATCTTTTTTTTCTACTACTCTAGAAATACCAAAGCTTGATCCTCCTGAATTTGGTTTTACAAAAACTGGGAAATTTAGCTGAGATATTATTTTTTTAGAATCAATTATATCAGCTTTTTTAGTTAAGATTGAATGAGGAGTTAAATATCCAAAAGACTTAATTTTTTCTTTACATCTATTCTTATCGAATGTTAAACTGGATTCTTTTGAGTTTGAAGATGTCTGAAACATTCCTAAATTCTCAAAATATCTTTGTATCTCTCCATTTTCTCCTGGAACACCATGGATTGTATTAAACACTAAGTCAAATTTAATTACTTGATTCTCTGAAATTACTTCAAATTTATCTCTACTAACTTGATGCTTTTGATTATTATCATCTAAATAGTGCCAGTTATCTTGCTCAATTATTATTTTAAAAAGATTTAGATCATCATCATCTTTTAATGTATTATAAACAACTTCTCCACTTTTAATAGAAATATGATATTCAGAAGAATAGCCTCCCATAATAATGGCTATATTTTTTTTCATTGGTATTTAAAATTTATTTAGATCCATTTATAGCATTTATGCCATTAATTTCTGGAACTTGTTTTTTGATAGCTTCTTCAACACCTGCCTTCAATGTCATTGGTGACATAGGGCATCTCTCACATGAACCTAATAATTCTAAATTTACGATATTTTGACTATTAATAGATAAAACTTTTATATCACCACCATCAGCAATTAGATAAGGTCTAATTTCCTCAATGGCTGACTCAACCCTATCTATTAAACTGCTACTGCTCATAGTGTAAAAATAATATTATTTATAATTATTAATTGCAATTTTTCTGGCAATGTTATGGCATATTTTTTCAAAAATTTTTGAAGATTCCTCTTCTTTTAGAACTAGGGGGAATCCATTGTCAGAACTTTCAGAAATTTCTTTATCAATTGGAAGTTCTCCTAATAATTCTAACGAAAATTTATTAGATAATTCAACACCTCCATTTTCACCAAATATGAAATGTTTCTCGCCATCTGATGATATAAAGTATGACATGTTTTGAATAATTCCTAAAATATTTACTTTAGTTTTTTCTTGATGAAACATCGCAATTGCTTTTTCGGCATCAATAGTTGAAACTTTTTGTGGGGTAGTAACTATAACACTTCCAGTCACTGGGAAATTTTGTGATAATGTTATATGTATATCACTGGTTCCAGGAGGTAGGTCAACTATCAAATAATCTAATTCTCCCCATTCAACATCAATAATTAATTGTTTCATAGCTGAACTTGCCATTGGACCTCTCCAAATTATAGCTCTATCCTTTGGAACCAATAAACCCATAGACACTAACTTTACTCCATACTGTTCAATAGGAATAATAATATTTTTTTCATTTTCTTTTTTGAAGGTGGGTTGTTCATTTTCACAATTAAACATTGTTGGAATAGATGGCCCAAAAATATCTGCATCTATTAAACCAACTTTTGCACCCATTTTTGATAGACCACAAGCAATATTTGATGCAATAGTTGATTTTCCAACTCCCCCTTTTCCTGATGTTATTGCAATAATGTTCTTAATGTTTTTTACAATACTATTTTTATCAAAAGGTATTACGTTTGAAGTGAAATTAATTTCATAGGTTAATCCATTAATTACTTTATTGAGTTCTTTTAAACAATCATTTTTTATTTTTTCTTTAAGAGGGCAGGCAGGAGTTGTTAATTCTATATCAAATGAAACTTTCATGTCATCTATTTTGATATTCTTAATCATGTTTAGAGTAACTAAATCTTTTTTTATATCTGGGTCTAGAACGTTAGACAAACAATTTAAAATCTGCTCTTTATTTATCATTATTATTTTTTAGCAATTTATAATTAATAAAAAAATTAAAAAAATTATAAATTGATGATATTTGTAATATATGATTGAAGAAAGTGTAATTCAAGAAATTAAGGAAAGATTAGATATTGTTGAGGTTATAGGTGATTTTGTTTCATTAAAAAAATCTGGCTCAAACTACAAAGCCCTTAGTCCTTTTACTTCTGAAAAAACCCCTTCATTCTTTGTGTCTCCATCCAAACAAATTTTTAAATGTTTTTCTACTGGAAAAGGAGGTGATGCTATAGAGTTTTTGAAGGAAGTTGAGAGTATGAGTTATATTGAAGCAATAAAATATTTAGGTGAAAAGTATGGAGTTGAAATTAATGAGATTGATTCAAATTATTCACTAAATAACGAAAAGGAAAGCTCCTTAATTCTATTAAATAAAGCAAAAGATTATTATAGAGAGAATTTAAATTCTTCAGAAGGAAAAAATATAGCCCTAACATATTTCGAGCACAGAGATATTAGTAAAGAAATGATTGAAAAATTTGAGCTTGGATATAGCTTAGATAAGTGGGATGCTCTTCATATATTCCTAACTGAAAATCAGTTTGAACAGGATAATATAGATAAGTCTGGACTTATACTTGAGAATAATAATAAGAAATATGACAGATTTAGAAATAGGATAATATTTCCAATTCATAATCTCAGTGGAAAAGTGATCGCCTTTGGTGGTAGAATTATTAAAGAGGATAAAAATCAACCTAAATATATTAACTCTCCGGAAACATCATTATATGTTAAGAGTAATGTGCTTTATGGTTTATATCAATCAAAAAACTTTTTAAGAAAGGAAGACAACTGTTTTCTTGTAGAAGGTTATACTGATGTAATATCTTTATTTCAAATTGGAATTTATAATGTTGTAGCTTCATCAGGAACATCTTTGACTACAAATCAAATTAAACTTATTTCTAGGTACACAAACAATATAACTATTTTATATGATGGTGATAAAGCTGGAGAGGCTGCTTCTCTAAGAGGAATGGATCTTATCCTAGAAAATGACATGAATGTATCTATTGTCTCATTTCCTCTTGGAGAAGATCCTGATAGTTATTCAAAATCAGTGGGAAGGAATAATTTTTTAGATTTTATATCATCTAATCAGACCAATTTGATAAACTATAAAGTAAACCTATTAAATAAAAATTATAAAGATGACCCAATAAAGAAATCAGAAATGATTCAAGATATTGTAATGTCAATATCAAAAATCCCTAATTCTATAAAAAGATCTATTTTTCTCAAGGAAACAAGTGATTCATTGAAAATAAATGAGCAATCTCTTATTTCTGAAATGAATAAGTTATTAATAGGGAAGGATAAAGTTCAGCCATTTACTAAAAATCTAATAAATGATAATAAAGAAGAAAAAAACAGAAACATTGAGAATGCTATTAATTTTTATGAGAGAGAATGCGTTAGAATGTTAGTTAATTATGGGACAACTGACTTTGAAGTAAGTGGATTAGATAGAAAGTCATTCATAGATTATTTCATTAAAGAAATTGAAGATGTAGAATTTGAAAATAAAAACTATTTGAAAATAATATCAATCTTCAAGAAAGAAATTAAAAATGATAAAGTAATAGATATTAAATATTTTTTGACTGATGAATTTAGAGACCTAAAGGAAGATATCATTGATCTTTCAGCAAATAAGTATGAGATTAGCAGAAAGTGGAAAGATAAATTCAATATATATGTCTCTGAAGAGACAGACTCTCTTAAAAAAACAACGTATACTAATATATTAAGGCTAAAATTTAGATTAATTAGAAAAATGATTAAGGATAATTTACAGAATCTTAATCATACGGATGGAGAAAATAATGATGAAGAAACTCTTAAAATTCATAATAAATTAAAATCTGTAGAAATTGATATTGCAAAAAAATTGGGTAATGTTACTTCAGTATGAAAAATAAACTAAATACAATCAAAGAGGCGATAGAAGCTATTAAAAATGGTGAGATTATTATTGTTGTTGATGATGAATCTAGAGAAAATGAGGGTGATTTTGTTTGTGCATCATCTACAATTACCAAAGAAAAAATAAACTTTATGGCAAAGGAGGGTAGAGGATTAATTTGCTGTTCTTTAGAAGAACAAAGATGTAAAGAGCTTGATTTAAATCTAATGGTTGGAAAAAATACTGACCAGTTTTCTACATCATTCACAATATCTGTTGACCTAAAAGGAGAAGGTGTTACTACTGGAATTTCTGCATCAGATAGATCAAAAACTATAAGCGCTCTAGTTGATAAGAATAGAATATCCTCCGATTTCTCAAAACCTGGACACATTTTCCCTCTTAGGTCGATGGAAGGTGGGGTCCTAAGAAGAGCTGGGCATACTGAAGCATCTGTTGATTTGCCAAAGTTAGCAGGATTATATCCCTCTGGAGTAATTTGTGAGATTTTAAATCAAGATGGTAGTATGGCTCGTTTGAATGATTTATTTAAAGTTGCCGATTTACATAAATTAGTTATTATATCAATAAAAGATTTAATATCATATAAGCTTAAAAAAGAGTCTCTAGTTGAAGAGAAAGAGACAGTAGAATTACCTACAGAATATGGAAATTTTAAATTAATATCTTTTGAGCAGAAAGACACAAAAGAAGTCCATCTAGCTTTAAAAAAAGGAGAATGGAAAGAAAATGATGAGGTCATGGTAAGAGTGCATTCTTCATGTGTTACAGGAGATATTTTAGGATCATTGAGATGTGATTGTGGTTCTCAATTACAGACAGCTTTAAGAATGATAGAGAATGAAGGAAAAGGATTACTTCTTTACATGAATCAGGAAGGGAGAGGTATAGGTCTATTAAATAAGTTGAAAGCTTATAAATTACAAGAAAAAGGATATGATACTGTAGAGGCTAACGAAAAATTAGGTTTCAAGATGGATAGCAGAGACTACGGAGTAGGTGCTCAAATTCTTATGAAGCTAGGTATTAAGAAGATAAATTTGCTATCTAATAATCCGAAGAAAAGAGTAGGGCTTCTAGGTTACGGATTAAAAATTACAAAAAATACTAAAATAGAAATTGCTCCTAATTCGTTTAATGTTAAGTATTTAGAAACTAAAAGAGATAAGATGGGTCATAACATATTAAAAAAATAAATTTATGAAAAAATTATTCTTTCTATTTTTATTTGGTTCTTATATTTCATACTCACAACAATTTCCAAGTGATTTCTGGCATGAGGGTTTACTTGTTAACTCAGAAGGGGATACTCTCAAAGGATCTTTAAAATACGATTTTGAATCTCAATCAATTCAACTTGACGACGGACAGGTTATTAAGGCAATCAATGTAAATAATCTTTTTTATTTTGAGATATATGATGAGTCAATAAAAGATTTCAGACAATTTTACTCTCTCATGTATCAAGTTGGATATAGTTATAATATTCCAGTATTATTTGAGATGATGATTGAAGGAAAACTTAGTTTAATGTTGAGAGAAAAAATTGTTGCTGAGTCAACAAACTCATTTTTTCCTTCATATTACGCCTATGGTTTAATGCCCTCATTTAGCAATAACTATGGATATGTTAATAGAGTGAAGTATGATTATTTTTTTCTAACTGAAGATGGAAATATCTTAAAGTTTAGTGGAAAAAAGAAAGACCTCTATAATGTTATGAATGACAAGGAAGATGAAATTAAGAAGTATATGTCTGATAATAGGCTTAATTTGAAAAAAATGAAAGATCTTGCAAGAGTTGTGAGTTATTATAATAGAATTTAAATGAAAAAACCATTGATATTAGTTACAAACGATGATGGAATTGATTCCAAAGGTATTAGATACTTAGTTTCTTTAGTTTCTGAATTTGGAGATGTTGTAGTTGTTGCTCCAGATTCACCTCAATCTGGTATGGGGCATGCAATTACTGTTGGGGATAAATTAAGACTAGTGAATTCAGATCTTTTTGGAAATATAGAATCTTATAAATGCAGTGGGACTCCTGCTGATTGTGTAAAGATTGCTAAACATCATATTTTAAAAGATAAAACTATTGATTTAATAGTTAGTGGTATTAATCATGGAAGTAATACTTCTATAAGCGTATTATATTCTGGTACTATGTCAGCTGCTATTGAAGGTGCAATTGAAAATACTCCAGCAATTGGTTTCTCACTTTGTGATTTTGATCCAAATGCATTCCTTGAGCATACTGAAGAATTCATTAAAAAAATTGTATCTAATGCGTTAGAAAATGGAATTCCTGAATCAATAGCTCTTAATGTAAATATTCCTAAATTTTCAAAAGAAAAAATCAAAGGAATTAAACTATGTAGACAGGCAAATGCTATATGGGAAGAGACTTTTGATAAACGACATGATCCGTACGGTAGAGAGTATTATTGGATGGTTGGTAATTTTGTAAATCATGATAAAGGAAAAGATAATGATGAGTGGGCTATTGAAAATAATTATGTCTCAATTGTTCCATGCAAATTTGATTTAACTTCCAAAAGAGGATTAAATTTTTTAGAAGAAAATTGGAAATATTAGGGATCTATATCTATAGTTATCTGTGAGCTAGAATATGCTTTTTTGTTATTTAAGTTATTAACTGCTTTGTATATATTTTCTTTATTAATTGAAAGATTTCTAATTCTATCAAGCTTAATATATATTCTGTAGAAAATTTTATTTCTATTTTTAGTTATTCCAACATCAGTTAAAATACAAAAATTTAATTTATCACTTAATTCTTTAAAAATCATTTTTCCTATTCCCTCTAATTCTTTTTTAGTTTTATTAACTATTTCTATTGATATTAATCTTTTATATGGAGAGTATTCAAAGAGTTTTCTCTCTCTCATCTCATCAGCAGTAATATCTTTATACTCTCTTCTAATATATTCAGAAAAACTCTTGTTATTCTGATTAAATAACTGAGCGATAAGTTTCTTATTCCCATCAATATTGACTTTTCTTATTAATTTATAAATGAGCTGAAAATATATCTCATTTGCTTTGTAGTTAGTTGAATTTGAAATTTTATCTGGATTAATTAATGCTATAAGAGAGTAATTAAAAGATTCAAAACTATCTATAACAGAATAACTTCCAATTAACACATCATATTCATTTATATTAATTAGAAAATCTTCTAACTTCTTTCTTGATAATATTGTACTTTGAGAGAGAGAAAATATTTTAATATTATTATTAATTAATTTTAAAGAATTATTTATTGATGTAATATCTTTTGAGAAAGGAGTAAAAATTAGTGTTTTCTTATTATGTAAATAATTTAACTTAATAGATTCAAAAACATCATTTGACAAAATATCATCTAAATTGTTTTTGTTCTTTTTTTCAACTTTCTTAATTACTGATATTTTACTTAAATCTACTTTAGACTTTAAGTAATTTTTTTTATCTAAGAAATTATATCTTCCTTTTTTGACATTGTAAATTGATTCTATTGAGGGTGAATCAGAAATCAAATTAATTAAACAATTATGTATTTTAGATAACATTATTGCACAATCTCTGGAGTTATATCTAATAACCTTATCAGTCTCTTTAAATAAAAAACTATGTTCTGCTAATACAAAAATTTTATAAAGATTCTGGAAAGGCAAGAATACAGCTGATTTTGATCCAAGTATAATTATTTTCTCATTTTTTAAAAGTTTTTCCCAGATCAATAACTTTTCTTTTAGTGAGGTTTTTGAGTCATATATATAACATCTATTTTTAATTTTTTTAGATAGAAACAGATATGTATTAGCTGTCTGATAGCTATTTGGAGTTAATATTAAAAACTGATTTTCAATATTATCATTTTTTATTTCTTTATAAATATTATCTAAATAATCTTTCGATTTTTCAACTATCAAATTTATTTCATGCTTTTGTTTATAAGTTTTTGGTGAATTTTGAAATGTATTTGTTTTGATAGTTAAAATATTTTTTGAAAAAATTGAGTTGAAAATTTTAGAAATACTTACTAGGTAGTACTTTGAGGTCCAATTTATAAATTCTAATTGACGTGCTGAAATTATAGAATCATAATTCTCTACGGATAGAATTTTTTTAGTATAAAATTTTTTCTTAGGTATATAGGGATTAGATATAACTAAACCATTTATTATCTCATTATTATTTCCAAATGGAATACTTACTATAGATCCAATTTGAGTTGTAAATATTGATTTATAAGTAAAAAATTTGTTTAAAGGGTAATTTACTAAAACATCAATATAAGAGTAATCTTTCATCTTAATTCAGAAAGATTCAATTTAGTAATTAAAGAGATTATTAAGAAATAATTAACTACTAAGACTTCTTAGTTTCATCAATAGATTCTGATTCAGATAAATTTTCAGTTTCTATTGTATTTTCGACAGTGTTCTCGTCTACAGGTTTTGAATCATCAGAAGACTTCTTCTTCTTTTCTTTCTTTTTGGCTGAAATTATTTTATCACCAGAGACTGTGACTTTTATCTTATGAGTCAGATCTTTGTGAATTTTTAATTCAACTTCATATTCTCCAACAGAATTTACTTTTGATAATATAGAAATATTCTTTTTATCTATTTCAAAACCTTTCTCTAGCAACATTTTAGAAATTTGAGCAGTTGTGACAGATCCAAAAACTTTATCTTCAGAACCAGTTTTTAATTTGAATTCTAGATTTAAATCTCCAATATTTTTTGCAAGTTTTTGAGCATCTTTCAAAATTTCTTCTTGCTTTTTAATTGTTTGTTTTAAGTTTTCATTTAAAATCCTAGAATTAGACTTATTAGCTAGTACAGCGAATCCGTTTGGAATTAGGTAATTTCTTCCGTATCCATTTTTTACACTGACAACTTCATCCTTGAATCCTAATCCAGGAATATTTTTCTTAAGTATTATATCCATAGTTAAATTTAGTTAGTGTCAGTAGTAAAAGGTAATAAAGCTAAATGTCTAGCTCTCTTTACAGCCTGTGCTACTTTCTTTTGATACTTAGAACTTGTTCCAGTAATTCTTCTTGGTAAAATTTTACCTTGGTCATTAATAAATTGTTTTAAAAAAGAAGGATCCTTATAATCAATATATTTTATTCCACTTTTTTTAAATCTACAAAATTTCTTCTGTTTACTTGACCTGTCAATTGATTCATTTTGTAGTGCTGAGTTAAACTGATTTTTCATTTTTCTTTCTTCTTTTTAAATTCACCTTTAGCTCTTCTTTCATTATATTCAATGGCATCTTTGCATAAAGAAACAGTTAAGTATCTGAGTATAGATCTGTCTCTCTTAAGTTCTGTTTCTAATTTAGATACTAAATCTATTTTTTCAGTTTCATACTGAAATAAATGGAAGAAACCAGAATTTTTATTCCCAATAGGGTAGGCGAGTTCTTTAAACCCGAGTGACTCATTACAAATGATCTTAACTTTATTCGTGTTAAGGACATCAGTATATTTTTTAACAGTATCCTCTACCTGTTTTTCAGATAGAACGGGATTTATTATGAATACTGTTTCGTAGTTCTTATTCATATAATTTCCTTAAATGAGTTGCAAAGCTAATATTTTGATATTAAATATTTAATTATTTTATTAAAAATTCTCCTGTTCCTAATTTATAGTCTTTAGTATATATATGAACTTTATACTTTCCTTTCTCTAGCTCCTCATTTTTAGAATAATTTAAAGTCAATTCTTTTTCATTTCTGTCTATAAGTATCTCATCTTTTATTGTATAAAATGATTCTCTTTTTTCATAGGTAAAAGTTCCAGAGCCTTTAGTTATATCATATATAATTTCATTATTTGGCTTTTCTAAAGCAATATAGATATTTACTACTTCAATTTTTGCTAAATCGTTTTCGCTTAGTTTCAAATAAAATTTTATCTTTTCTAAAGATCTATTTTTAAATTCTCCAAATTTACTTGTGCCATTTCTAAATATACCTTCAACATTGAAATCTAATATTTCTAATCTAGAAGCTACTTTTATTTTTTCTTCGAGCTGTTTATTTGATTGATTAATATTTGAAATAGTTGAATTTAAATTATTTATTTCAATTTTTTGCTCTTTATTTTCTTCAAATAACTGCTCATTAATTTTTTTTAATCTTTCTATCTCCTCATCCTGAGCTAGAAGTAATTCTTTATAGCCATCAACCTTTCCTTGAAGCCTATTAATTTGAGCATAAGCTCTGTTTCTAAACTCTTTTTTTTCTAATTCTAGATTTTCTTTTAGTATTAGAAGTGAGTCTATATCTCCACCAAGTTGAGATATAGTAAGTATTTTTTCATTTAATACATTAGAGATAGAATCTAATTCTAAGTAGACATTATCTAATTCTTTTTCTTGGTCTTTTCTTATTTTCTCTGACTTATCTTCTTGATAAATAAAAAATCCTAATCCAATTATCGTAATAACTAATATTAGGATAAGTACTCGAATTATTTTTTTTTCTTTCATTAGGGTAATAAATTGTATGCAAAAATAAAGAATTACTATTGAAGGTAAAAATTGAAAATTCTTGGGAGAAAGAGTTAAGTGAAATTTTTAAACAACCTTTTTTCAAAGATTTAGTTACTAAAGTTAGAAATGAGTATAATAATATTGTATATCCAGAAGGTAAAAATATTTTTAGAGCATTTGATTTATGCCCGTTTAATAATATTAAAGTAGTTATACTTGGACAAGACCCATATCATGGACCTAATCAAGCTAATGGTTTGTCATTTTCTGTTAACAAAGGCATCTCTCTTCCCCCTTCACTAAAGAATATTTATAAAGAGTTGAAATATAATTATGATGATTTTATTTACACTGATGGAGATTTATCAAAATGGGCTGAAAATGGAGTGTTACTTTTGAATTCAATCCTTACAGTAAGAAAAGGAGAACCTGGTTCACATAAAGATTTAGGATGGATAAAATTTACAGATTTTATTATTAATCTAATTTCTGTTAAGAAAAAAAATATTGTATTCATTTTGTGGGGATCATTTGCAAAGTCAAAACTTAATCTTATTGAAAATAAAAATAATCACCTCATTTTATCTTCTACGCATCCTTCTCCATTTTCAGCTAATAATGGATTTTTTAAAAATTTCCATTTTAAGAAAACAAATGATTACTTATTTAAAAATAAGATTGAAAAAATAAAGTGGTAAAAATTATCTAATTATTTTAAGAAACCTATCCCAACGAATTGCCTTAAAAATATTATCTTCTTGATAATCATATGAAAACCATATAAAGGAAGCTTCACCTAAAATATGATCATATGGAACAAATCCCCAAAATCTAGAGTCTTCAGAATTGTGTCGATTATCTCCCATCATAAAAAAATAATCTTGCTTGAAAGTATAAGTTTTAACTATTTCATTATCAATAAGTAAATTATCTCCTTCTATTATTACATTATCTAGTTTCTCATAATTTTGAATAGTAGATCCATATTTTTTAATTGACTCACTATTAATTTCAATCTCTAGATTTTTTTTCGGAATCATTAGAGGGCCATAAAAATCTGTATTCCATTTAAAATCTTCCTGGTTAGGAAATATTCTTCCAGATGATGCAGATTCTTCCATCCTATATAATTGTAAATTTTTAATAAAAGGTTCATTTGCTAATAATCTAGCATTTTCTTCTTTAGTATTTATATAATAACCATTAGATACTTTAGTGTATTCCCAAATATCATATTTCTTAAATACTCTATCATTTATATTGATATCAGTTTGAATAAAATATCTGTTCTGAAGATCAACTGGATCATTTATTTTATCTCCATTTATAACAACATCACCATTTTCAATTTTTATAGTATCTCCAGGGAGCCCAACACATCTCTTTACATAATATGTTTTTAGATCAAGGGGTTTATCTAGCTCATTCGGATAATTAAAAACAACAACATCATTTCTTTCAATATCTCCAAACCCTGGGAATCTAAATGTTGGAAGTTGAATCCAATCTAGATAAGATTCAATATTAGTTCCCCAAATTTTTTGATGTGTTAATGGAACCTGAAGTGGAGTTTTTGGAGTCCTTGGACCATAATTTAATTTGTTTACAAATAAAAAATCACCAACAAGAAGCGTTTTTTCCATAGATGGAGTAGGGATGGTAAATGCTTCAAATGTAGCCCATCTTATTAAAGTAGCTGCAATTACAGCAAAAAGAAGAGCATCAAACCATTCTCTAATTGGACCTTTTTTCATGATTGCAAATATATTTTTAAAAACTCAATAACTAGTTTTTTTTAACAAAATTTAGAATGATATAGATAGAGTTAAGCCTACAAAGTTATTTGAATTTACTTTTTCTATTGATGGTTTTAAACGAACACTTAAGTCATTGTCTGTGTTGAATTCATTAAGATGAGAAAAAATATGAGCATCAGCAATATTTAACAAATAATAAACTCCAGTAAAAATTATCAGCATATCCCTATTTCTTCTCCAAAATTCAAGATTTCTCTCCAATGAAGTTCTGCTAATATTAGGGAATGGATTAATTGTTAATGGGTCATCATCTATTTCATATGTAAGAGCTTTTTTAAACTCATTATACATTTCATTATTGAATTTGATATAATGACCTATAACAGTATAACCACCATAAATTACAGGTACTTTCCAATATTGTTTATTATAAACTTGACCAAGACCTGGTAAAATTGCTGAAAGTTTTGACGCTTTCTTAGGATTATTTTCTTTGGTTTTTACTTCTTCTTGTCCAAAACTATAGTTTATAGAAATAATTATTAGAATAATTAATTTCTTAATTAAATAATATCTAATATTTCTAAAATCCTATTCAAATCATTAGTTGATTTAAAGGGGATGATAATTTTCAGTTCCATTTGCAGTTATTTTTGTCCCAAAATGTGATGAAAGTTTTGACTCTAGCTTACTTAAGTTATATGAACTATTTGATTTTTTTATTTCATTTTTTGTATTATTTGCTTTCCTAACTAATTCTTCAGTTTTTCTTACAGAGAGGTTATTATTTAGAATTAATGTATAAATTTTTAGCTGAAGTTCACTTTTTGTTATTGCAATTAATGATCTAGCGTGTCCCATCTGAATTTTATCATCAATCAATCCCCTTTGTATAGTTGGGGGTAGCTTTAAAAGCCTTAGATAATTATTGATTGTAGTTCTATCTTTTCCAACTCTATTCCCTAATTCTTCTTGATTTAATTTTAAGTCATCGATTAATTTTTTATATGATATAGCAATTTCTATAGAATTTAGGTTTTCTCGTTGAATATTTTCAATTAAAGCTAACTCTAAAAGATTTTTATCTTCAGTAACTCTTATAAAAGCAGGTATTTTCTTTATCCCAGAGAGCATAGAAGCCCTAAATCTTCTTTCCCCTGAAACTAATTGGTATGAGTTATTATCTAGTTTCCTTACGGTTATTGGCTGTATTATACCATGTTGTTTAATAGATATAGAAAGCTCTTTTAATTTTTCTTCATCAAAAGATTTTCTGGGCTGACTTTTATTAACAACTATTTCATCAATATTTATTTCATCAAATATTTTATTAGTTTTTTTATTCTCTGTAACACTTAACAATGACCCAAGACCTCTGCCTAATGAATTTCTTTTATTTACCATGTTACTTTAACTGAATTATTTTTATCAATAACTTCTTGAGCTAAATTTAAATAGCTTATTGATCCTTTACAACTAGCGTCATATGAAATAACAGGTATACCAAATGATGGTGCTTCACTAACTTTAACATTTCTTGGTATGATTGTATTAAATACAAGACTCTTAAAATGAGTTTGAACTTCTTCTACTACCTGATTACTTAGTCTAAGTCTGACATCATACATGCTCATTAAAATTCCTTCAATTGTTAATTTTTCATTTAGAGTATTTTGAATTATTTTGATAGTTTCTAGCAATTTTCCTAATCCCTCCAATGCAAAATATTCACACTGGACTGGTATAATTATAGAGTCAGATGCAACTAAAGAGTTAACTGTAACTATTCCCAATGAAGGAGAACAGTCAATAATTACATAATCATAATTACTCCTAATATTTTCAATAGCTCTCTTTAATTTAAAATCTCTGTCATTGATATTCACCATTTCTACTTCAGCTCCAACTAAATCGATATCTGAAGGTAATAAATCTAAGTAATCAATATCAGTACTAATAATATCTATGCTTCTTATTTTTTCATCAATCATACATTCATAAACTGTCTTTTTAATATCATTTTGATTAATTCCAAGTCCTGATGTTGAATTAGATTGAGGGTCAGCATCAATAATTAAAGTTTTATATTCTAATGCTGCTAAGCTTGCAGCTAAGTTGATAGCTGTTGTTGTTTTCCCAACACCCCCTTTTTGATTTGCTATAGAAATTACTTTTCCCATAATAAATTACCTTCTTAAATTAATTTATTTATTTTTTTTTTCTTGTCTAGCTTTCATTGCTTCTTCTAATCTTAACTGAAAACTTGATTTTTTAGTATTTAAGTTCTTTTTTCTATTAAAATCAATTTCTTTCTTAATTTTTTCTTCATCTACAAATCTTTTAAATATAAAAATCTGAGCATAAGAAGCAACATTTGAAAGAAAATAATAATATGTTAAGCCTGAAGAAAAATTATTAAATATGAATAGAAACATGATAGGTAGGACATATTGAAAAGTTTTCATTGGTCCTTCCATTGTTTGCATCTGTGAATTAGCCTTGTTGATCAATATAGTAGAAACTGTCATTAAAATTGTAAATAAACTTATATGATCTCCATAGAAAGGAATATTAAAAGGTAATGTTAGAATAGAATCAAAATTTGATAAATCGGTAGCCCATAAAAATGATTTTCCTCTCAATTCAATCGCATTAGGTAAAAAATAAAATACTGACACTAAGATTGGTAGCTGAAAAAGTATGGGTAGGCAACCTCCTAATGGACTAACCCCAGTTTTCTGATATAACTCCATAATTTCAGCCTGTGATTTTTGCATATCTCCATCATGTTTTTTTCTAATTTCTTGAATCTCAGGATTGAGCACTTTCATCTTTGCCATAGATAAATGAGACTTATAGGTTAGAGGTGTTACTACTACTCTAATTAATAAAACCATGATAAGTATAATCAAACCATAATTTGAAGTAATATTTTCAAGCAAATTAAAAACAGGGACTATAATATTTCTATTAAAGGCTCCGACTCCAATCCAACCTAAATATAAGTTGTTATGAAATTCAAAATCAATATCTTTTAATATTGAGTATTTATTTGGCCCAAAGAAATAATTAAGAGTTATAGAATTATTAACAAAAGGAATATTAGTGTCTAACAAAAAATTCTTATTAATCTCATCTCCCTCAATATATTCTGAAGTCATACTAGAATTAAAAAAATTATTTTCTGAAATTAATGCTGAACTGAAGAATTGATGTTTAAATGAAACCCATTCTAGTGATTGCTCTACCTTTAAATCATCTTTAGTTATAGATGTTGCAGAAGTGTAATCAAAGTCTCCTTCTTTAGTATAATAGTTAATTCTTGTTTGATTTTTTTCATTTTTAGAGTTCGACTCATGATGTAACAAATTATTTGTCCATAATAATTTAAGATTTGAGTTCGTTTGGAATGAACCATTTAATAAAATTTTAGAGTTTATTAAATAACCTTGAGCTAATTCATAAATAATTGAAATTTTGCTTTGATTCTTATTTACAGCAGAGAAAATAATGGATTTTTTATCAATAGAATTAATAACCTCTTTCTCGAAAATAATTTCATTAAAATTTATAAATTCTTCAGAATCAATAGTAAAATTAAAGCCACCTAATTCATCATTAATGAGTTTAACACTTTCACCATTGAATTTAAAATAATCTTTTAGTTTAACATCTGTGATTTTAGCTCCTCTGTTATTAAAAGTTACCTCAAGTACATCATTTTCTACTTTGAATTTTTCTTCTATTGTATTTGAAATAAAATCTTAATTAATCTTATATTTAGATGAATTTTCTTTAAAATTATTATCTAGTACTTTGGATTCCTGAACAATATTTTCTGACTGATTTTCTACTTCAGGATTAACTTGACCTGGAGGAAAAAAAGTGTAATAAGTTAGTATTAATAGCATTATCAATGTAAAGCCAATAAATCTGTTATTATCCATTCTTTAAAGATTTTATTTTTTTAACAAAACTAATAAATAGAGGATGAGGTTTTAGTACTCTACTTTTATATTCTGGATGATATTGAGTTCCAATAAACCAAGGATGATTTTTTAATTCAATAACTTCAACTAAATTAAGTTTTTCATTAATTCCTGATGCAATCATTCCATTTTTAATAAATTCATCCTTATAAATATTATTAAATTCATATCTATGACGATGTCTTTCTTTGATATCAGTAAGATTATATGACTTTTGAACTAAAGAACCTTTCTCTAATTTACAACTATAAGAACCTAATCTCATTGTGCCACCTTTATTCTTAATTTTTAGTTGTTTTTCCATCAAGTTAATGATAGGGTAAGAAGTGTTTTTATTAAACTCTGTTGAATTAGCATCTTTATTTTTAAGAACATTTCTTGAAAATTCAATACAAGCACATTGCATTCCAAGACAAATTCCTAAAAATGGAATTTTATTTTCCCTAACATATTTTATTGCTGAAATTTTTCCTTCAATTCCTCTTTCACCAAAACCAGGTGCAACAATTATTCCATCAATACCCTTAAGTGTTTTAGCAATGTTTTTATTATTTATCTCATCAGATAATATCCATTCAATTTTTACTTTAGAATTTAAATTAGCTCCTGCATGAATTAGAGACTCAGATATAGATTTATATGCGTCTTGAAGTGAAACATATTTTCCAACTATAGCAATGTTAAGGATATTATTAGTTGAATGTAAGTTTGATAAAAATCTTTTCCATCTACTTAATCTAAGTGGTTTTCTCTTTTTTAAATTTAAATTATTAAGCACAATTTCATGTAATCTCTCCTCTCTCATTAACACTGGAACATCATAAATAGATTTAGCATCAATTGATTCTATGACAGAGTTTCTTGAAACATTACAAAACAAAGCCAATTTATTTTTTAAATCATTACCAAGTTTATGTTCAGTTCTACAAACTAATATATCTGGCTGAATACCGGCTTCTAAAAGTTTTTTCACTGAGTGCTGAGTTGGTTTTGTTTTAAGTTCACCAGATGTAGATAAGTATGGGATTAGTGTTAAATGAATATTTAAAAAATCATTTTTTTTAAGTCCTAGCTTTGCTTGTCTTACTGCCTCAAAAAAAGGTAAAGATTCAATATCTCCTATACACCCTCCAATTTCAGTAATAATAATTTCAAAAGAGTTATTTTTTCCTATTTTATAAAAACTATTCTTAATTTCATCAGTTATGTGAGGTATTACTTGAACAGTTTTTCCTAAGAATTCTCCTCTTCTCTCTTTAGAAATTACATTATTGTATATTCTTCCAGTTGTAACATTATTATCTTGAGATGTAGATATACCTAAAAATCTCTCATAATGACCAAGATCTAAATCTGTTTCAGCCCCATCTTCAGTTACGTAACACTCTCCATGTTCATAAGGGCTCATAGTTCCTGGATCAATATTTAAATATGGATCAAATTTTTGGATAGTAACCTTGTAACCTACTGCTTTGAGAAGAAGTCCAAGAGAAGCTGATATTATTCCTTTACCAAGAGATGATGTTACTCCACCCGTTACGAAAATATACTTTTTTCCCATATAAAATTGTTATAAATAACGGGAATCAAATTTACGGTAAATAATTATATTCTTTTATATAATTCAATTTTATTCAATACCAAGAATGAATATTTTAAATTTGTGAAATTAAAATGAATTTTAGAAAGCATATAGATGGTGATTCAAATCTTAACATCATAAAAAACCATATTAAAAAATCAAAAATTGATTCTTTTTTAGTAGGTGGGTATGTTAGAGATTTAATATTAAATAGAGAATGTAAAGATATTGATATCATGACTCTGGGTGAGCCATATAACTTAATATCTGAAATATCAAAGGAGGATGGTTTTTCAGATTATAAAATCTTTAAAAATTTTGGTACTGCATCAATCAATTTTAAAACTTTTAATTATGAGTTTGTTGGTGCAAGAAAAGAGTCTTATTCAAAAACATCAAGAAATCCAATTATAACTCCGGGACTGTTTGAAGATGACATGAAAAGAAGAGATTTTACTATAAATGCTTTGGCAATATCCTTAAATGATGACTACGGAAAATTGATAGATTCCTTTAATGGATTAAATGATTTAAATAATAAGATTATTAAAACATGTGATAATCCCCACAAAACATTTGAAGATGATCCCCTAAGAATGATGAGAGCCATTCGCTTCGCTTCTCAACTTAATTTTGATATTGATGGGGCAACTTTTCAATCTCTCACTGATAATGCAGAAAGAATTAAAATAGTTAGCCAAGAAAGAATTACTGATGAGTTGAATAAAATAATTATGTCTTCAAAACCATCTTATGGTTTTAAACTTCTTTATGTATCAGGATTATTAAATTATATTTTTCCTGAGTTAAGTAATTTACATGGTGTTGAAAAAATTAATAATCACTCTCATAAAGATAATTTCTACCATACTCTTGAGGTACTAGATAATGTTTGTATAACATCTGATAATTTGTGGCTAAGATGGTCTGCTATTCTACATGATATTGCAAAACCTCAGACAAAGAGGTATAAAGAAAATATTGGTTGGACATTTCATGGACACGAAGACTTGGGTTCAAGGCTTGTGCCAAAAATTTTTAAAAAGTTAAAACTACCACTTGATGGAAAAATGAAATATGTTCAGAAGTTAGTTAAACTTCATTTAAGACCAATTGCTCTGGTGAAAGAACATATAACTGACTCAGCAATTAGAAGATTAGTATTTGATGCTGGAGATGATATTGATGATTTATTGAAATTATGTAGAGCTGATGTAACAACTAAGAATCCTGATAAATCAAAAAAATATTTAAAAAATTTTGATATAGTAGAAAAAAAGATTGAAGTAGTAGAAGAAAATGATAAAATAAAAAACTTTCAGCCACCAGTATCAGGTGAAGAAATTATTGATATTTTTGCAATAAATCCATCAAAAATAATTGGAGAATTAAAAAATGAAATTAAAAATCAAATTCTTGATGGGAAAATTAAAAATAATAAAAAAGAGGCCTTAAAACTTCTAATAGAATTAGGGAAATCTAAGGGTTTAATGCCAAAAAAATAAAATATGAAAACTAGAAATTTATTTACTATAACTTTTTTCTTTATGACTTTAGTTACTTACTCTCAATCAGATAATTTTGAGATTCAAAAGTCTATTTATGAAAAAGCTAAATCTTATAATGATCCAAATGTTGCTATCTCTGCTTTGTACAATATGGTAGCAATTCAACCTAATAATGTTTTTCTAAAGGATTCCCTAATGAGAGAATATATTACATTATCACAGTGGGCACCATCATATATGATTTCCAGAGAAATTTTAGAATTACAACCTAATAATAACTTTGCTCTTGAAGTCTCATGTGTTGCACTTAGAAATCTTGGTTTAAAACAAGAAGCTCTAAATGAGTTTGAGTCTTTATACCTTAGAACTGATAGAATTGATATTCTTTACACTATCTCCCAGCTCCAATTTGAATTAGGTGATTTTAATCAAAGTCTAAATAATCTTGATATTTTATTAAAAAATGATGAAACCAATGAGATGGTTGTTAGTGTTAGTAAAGGAGAAAATGATAGGCAGGAAGTTCCTATTAGAGCTCAACTTAATTATCTCAAAGGATTAGTATATATAGAAAAGGGAGAAAATAATTTAGCTAAAGATTCATTTACTAATGCTCTAAATATTTCTCCAGATTTTCAGAATGCACTTGATAGGCTATCTTCTCTCTAATTTTTTTTAAAAAAATTCCCATCTTCACAAACATATACGTCTTTCTTAAATTTTGTAATGAGAGGGTAGTTATGCGTAGTCATAATTATACTCGTGCCATTTTTATTTATCTCAGAGAAAATATTTAAAATATTCTCAGCAATCTCAGGATCTAAATTACCTGTTGGTTCATCTGCTATAATAAGTTTTGGGTCATTAACAATTGCTCTTGCGATAACAAGTCTTTGTTGTTCTCCTCCAGAGAGCTCGAAAGGGTAATTTTCACTTTTATTCTCTAAACCAACAGTTTCTAGCAAACTATTAATTTTATTATCAATTTTTTTTCTATCGTCCCATCCTTCCAACCAAGAATAGTAGTTAATATAATAGATGGTGCGTAAATAGTAATACCAC
>JAYPDR010000011.1:0-22505 GCA_038125345.1 Marinoscillum sp.
GGGTTAAACGGATTTGATGTTTTTAAAAGCAAAATAAGAGATATAAAAAAAACAGAAATAAAGGTTAAAGAAAAAAACGAAATAAATGATTTAGTTTTTGAGTTAGACAAAAACTACCAAACGCAAAAAGCAAATATTGGTCTTAATATAATTCAACCTATATCTTGGGGGATAAGCAACTACGGGTTGTCTGAAAATGGGTTAGATGATGTTACCCTTGGTATAGAATCTGTTAATTTATTTGGTACGTTAATGTTTGGTGCGGGATATAAGATTGACACAAGAGAGAAAAAAAACAAACGTTTTTTTAATTTAAGCTATCAGGGCTTATATCCTGTTTTTGACCTATCTTTTTCATCCTCTAAAGATTTTTTCTATCAGGATATAATTATATCTAGGAATGGTGGTGTTTTAGACACAATTAGAGGTGCTGATATAAATTATAAAACAAATGAATTTTCATCAAACATTAAAATCCCTCTTACTTATTCAAAAGGAAAATATTTTTCATCATTTGTGAGCTCGGTGGGGGTTTCGACAGAAAGATTTAAAGATTTTTATACCTCCGCCCTAAGTAGTGAGTCTGGAAGGTTTCCTTTAAAAACATCAAGGGATAAAAAAACTTTTGTTTCTTCTTCTTTGATTTATTCAAGAAAGCACAAACAAGCTATTAGACAAGTATATGCCCCATATGAACAATCAATTATTCTTGAAGGTTTAAAAACCATTGGATCTAGTGATTTTGTGGGGGCTTATTTTAGATCTGATCTTTACTTCGCTTTTCCTGGGATTAAAAACTTTCATTCAACACGGCTAAAGTTTAGGTTTGAGGCTCAAGACATTAAAGACTATGTTTTTAAAAAAAACATAAATTTTATTTATGGCTATGACAATTTGTTTAACTTCTCTAGGTTTCATGGTTGGGGTGTTGAGTATGAGCTTCCCTTGTTATATCCTGATTTCTCTTTAGGGCCAATTGTTTTTTTAAAAAGAGTTCGAGGGTATGGTTTTGTAAACGGTGGGGTAATTAGAAGAGATTATTTTGGGGGAGAGAAAGAAAATGAGTCACCAAAAAGTTTAGGCTTTGGATTAAATTTTGATGTTAACCTGTTTAGACAAAACTTTTTGTTTAACGTAGGGTTCCGCTATTCTTATATTGTTGACACTACCAACCCTATTGATAAATCTAAAATAGAAATTAGCTTAGGAAGTATTGCGTTTTAAAATTTTTATTATAAAAAATTAATCTGTACTTTCGAAAAAAAAAATATGTTTCCTACAAACCCCGCTATAACTGATGGTGTTGAAGTCTTTGTTTGGATTGTTGTTATCCTGATTAGTTTTGTTGGTGCTGTTTCAATTGTTGACTCTAGAAGCGTCAAGAAAAAAGACTAAACTTCTGAGTCTTTTTTATGGCTACTAACTTTACTGTTAGGAACAAAAAAAGAACAAAGTATCGCTGAAACAAACAACACAATAATTAAAATTAACATTTCCATTTCTTCCCTTTTTTTGCAAATATAATTAAGGGCTTTTAATTAAACGTTTTTGGTTTAGAGTTTTTGTAAAGACAACTTGTATTTATTCGTTTTTTTTTATTTAAAATTGTTCATGAATATACCTTTCCATTTAGCTTTTCCCATAAATGACATTGAAGAAACTAAAAAGTTTTATACAAAACATTTTGGTTGCAGGATTGGTCGAGAAGATAAATTGTGGGTAGATTTTGATTTTTTCGGACATCAGCTTTCTGCTCATGTTAAACCAGAAGAATTAAAGAGAGCAGAAAAAAACAAAGTAGATGGTAAAGATGTTCCTGTTAGACATTTTGGGGTTGTTCTTCCTTGGGACGAGTGGCACCTTCTTTCTAAGAAACTTGTAGAAGATAATATCTCGTTTGTGATTGATCCTTATATTAGGTTTAAAGGTGAAGTTGGGGAGCAAGCAACAATGTTTTTTTTAGACCCAAGTGGGAACGCTTTAGAGTTCAAGTCTTTTAAAAATCAAGAAAATTTGTTTGCTAAATAAAAATTAACGTAAATAACTTCCAGCGTTAATATCAACTGTCGATCCTGTGCTATGATCCATTTTCCCTGAAACCATTAGAGAAATAATAGGAGAAATATCCTTAGGTTCGGTAAGCTTATCTAGTTTTAGCCCCTTTTTAACCAATTCTTCTCCGTTTTTTTCAATGAATGTTTTTGCCATCTCGGTATTAACGAAACCAGGAGCAACACTAAAAGCAACAACATTGTCTTTTAACCCAAAAGACCGGGTAATGGTTTTGGTTAAAGAAATTAGACCACCTTTCGAACACGCATATGAAATAAAATCTTCAATCTCTCCCCTGAATGCTGCTCTAGAAGCTATGTTGATTATTCTAAATCTTTTGTGAATTTTATCTTCTCTTTTTTTTAATATAAAGCTTTTACAAATAAGGGCTGGTGATTTTAGATTGATATTTATTGTTTTGTCAAAATCTGAACTCCATTCTATATAATTTTTTTTAATTGGTGATGACTCCGCTATACCCGCGTTATTAATAACAACGTCTGGAAAACCAAAAAACTCTAGAGTTTTGTTGTATAAGTCCAAAGCGCCTTTCGAATCAGACAGGTCTACTGAAATGATTTTTGAGTTGCTATTATTCTTTAGGAGTGGTTTTAAATTTTCAACACTAGAATTACAATGCAAAACCATTTCGTGGTTTTGCTTTAGTAGGTCTATTGCGATTTGCTTACCTATACCCCTTGAAGCTCCTGTTAATAATATTTTCATTTTGTGAACTATTTTAACAAAATTATTGTTTTTTGAAAACTAATTTTCAATGATTGAGTTAAAATAACATGGTTAATGCAGAAATTGTTAATGCTTATAAAGAAAAAATCAAAACAATTGAACTGCATTCTTTAATAAAAAAAAACAAACACTTTTTTATTTCTGGTTTGTCGGGAAGCTTAAATGTAATTGTTCCTCTTTCTGTATCAAGTCTTGATTCAAATAATCATTGCTTTATTTTGTCAGACAAAGACACTGCGCTTTCTTTTTATAGTGGGTTAAGTGAGTTTTTATCTAAAGAAAAAATATTTTTTTTCCCATATTCTTTTATTGAGCCTTATGATGATGAGCTAATCAACAACGCAAATGTTGTAATGAGAACAGAAACAATACAATCTATTGAAAGTTTCAATGATGAAAAAAAATATATTGTAACATACCCCGAGGGTTTATTTGAGTTATACCCAAAAGAAAGAGTTTCAAAAAAGCACAAAATTATAATTAAAAAAAACCAATCACTTCATCTTGATTTATTTATAGAAAAAATCACGGAAGAAGGGTTTATAAGGGGGGACTATGTTGATCAGCCTGGTGATTTTGCTTTGAGAGGAAACATTCTTGATGTATACTCTTACTCTAACAACAAACCAATAAGAATAGAATTGGATGGTGATGTTGTCGAAAAAATAAAAGTATTTGATGTTGATTCTCAACTCACTGAGTCAGAGCTAGTAGAGGTTAGTGTTATTTTTGCTGGACAAACAAAAAAATCCTCTGATGAAAATTATTTGTCTTTGTTTGAGTATTTTAAAGATGAATGGTCTTTATGGTTTGAAGATTTAAGTTTATCCGCTAACATAATTGAAAAAAAATACAAAAAAGCTGAAGAAACCTATTTAAAAAACAAAGAAAAAGGTGGGGTTTTTTTAAAACTTTCACCTGAAAAGATTTTGTTAGACAAGAACTCTTTTTTAAAACAAACAAAAGAGTTTAAAACTATTGAGTTTTATGCGACAAGACGCGCAACAAAAACGACCGGAATAGAATATAGCTCTTCACCTCAACCGAAATTTAATAAAAACCTTTCTTTGTTGGTTGATGACCTAAAGAAGTTTTCATTTGAGGGTTATTCTGTATTCATTTCATTTCAGTCCGAAGAACAATCAAAGCGGCTAGCTTTATATTTTGATTCAATTGGTTTTAACATAACATACTCATCAATAATAACAAAACTAAGTCATGGGTTTGTTGACCACGAAAACAAGCTTGTTTATTATACCGACCATGAAATTTTTAATAGGTTTTTTAAACACTCTTTTGTGCCTAGTATATCCAAAAAACAAAAAAACGCTATTAAAAACAAATCTGAGCTTGAAACAGGAGATTATGTTGTACACATAGACTACGGTGTGGGTCGGTTTGTGGGAATGGAAAGAATGGTTGTTGCTGGCACCGAAAGGGAGGTTGTTCGTTTGGTTTATAAAAACAATGATGTTGTTTTTTTGAATATAAACTCTCTTCATAAAATAGCCAAATATTCTGGTTCTGGCAGCACACCTCAACTAAATAACCTCAACACGCAAGAGTGGAACAACAAAAAAAAGAAAATCAAATCTAAAATAGCTGACATGGCAAAAGACTTGATTCATCTTTATTTAAAAAGAAGAGAGGCTTTGGGGTTTGCTTTTGAAAAAGATTCTTTTTTACAGATAGAGCTAGAGTCCTCTTTTATATATCAAGATACCCCAGACCAAACAAAAACAACACAAGATGTTAAAAAAGACATGGAAAGCTCTTACCCTATGGATAGGTTGGTCTGTGGTGATGTTGGTTTTGGAAAAACAGAAATTGCAATAAGAGCCGCTTTTAAAGCTGTTTGCTCAAACAAACAGGTTTTAATTTTAGTTCCAACAACAATTTTAGCATATCAACATTATAATACTTTTAAAAAAAGATTGGAAAACTTTCCTGTTTCTGTAGATTATTTATCAAGATTTAGGTCAAATAAAGAAAAAAAACACGCTCTAGATAAACTATCAGCTGGTGAGTTGGATATTATAATAGGAACACATTCTGTTTTAAGTAAAAGTGTTGTGTTTAAAAACTTAGGGCTTTTAATTGTCGACGAGGAGCAAAAATTTGGTGTAGCCCTTAAAGAAAAAATTAAAAAACAAAAACTTAATCTTGATTGTTTAACCCTGACCGCAACACCAATTCCAAGAACGTTACATTTCTCATTGATAGGGGTAAGAGATATTAGTATAATTAGAACGCCACCTATCAATAGACAAGCGGTTCACACTGAACTTTTAACTTTTAGTGAAAAAGATATTAGGGATATTATTAACAATGAGATGAGTCGTTTTGGTCAGGTTTTTTTTGTTCACAACAGAGTAGAAAACATTTATGAAATAGCTAACACTATTCAAAAATTAGTTCCTAATGCTAAGGTGGCGGTTGCTCACGGCCAGCAAAAAGGAGATACTTTAGAAAAAACAATTTTAGGTTTTATAGAGGGTCGTTTTGACGTTTTGGTATCAACCAATATAATTGAGTCTGGGCTTGACATTCCAAACGCAAACACAATTATAATTAACCAAGCTCATATGTTTGGTTTGTCTGATCTTCACCAAATGAGAGGGCGTGTCGGCAGATCAAACAAAAAAGCGTTTTGTAGATTATTGGTGCCTTCAACCTCTAACTTAAATATAGATGCAAAAAAAAGACTTGTGGCTTTAGAAGAGTTTTCAAACCTAGGAGATGGATTAAACATTGCGCTTAAAGATCTAGATATAAGGGGCGCAGGAAATCTTTTGGGTGGAGAGCAGAGTGGTTTTATTAACGATTTGGGTTTTGAAACATATAATAAAATCTTAGATGAGGCTTTGGATGAGGTTGATCTTCCTGAAACAAACAACAAAATAATAGACTTTTCTTTTGGGTCTTGTTTGGTTGATTTGTACGAAAAAGCATTTATACCAGAAGAGTATGTTTCAAACTCAACAGAAAGATTAAGGCTATATAGTTTTATTGAAGAAAAAACAAAAAAAGGAGAGTTTAACGATATTGTTCCTGTTTTTGAGGACCGGTTTGGTTCGCCCCCTAAGGAATTACTTACTCTTTTGTCTGTCATGAAAATTAAAAAAATAGGCTCATCAATTGGTGTTGATAAAATTCTAATAAAAGAAACGCAGGTTGTTTTTACTTTTATTAATGGAGATAAAAACGCAGAAAAAAAACAATCTCATTTTCTTTTCTTGTTGGGTGAATTAAATAAAAAAGTGGGGCAAACAAAAATAAAAGAGAACAGTCGCCAGGTTTCTATAATTGTAAAAAATCTATCTTCAGCTAGTGATGTTGAGGATTTTCTTAATAAATTAAGTAAAAAAACACAATAAGGTTTTACTTTATGTGTTATTTGTAATTAAAAAACGATTTTTTTGTATTTTTGAATAAAATTTAATTAACAAAAGTGATAAGAAATCTAATGCGCTTCGGTATTCTTGTTTTTTTAGCAGCAGGGTGTTCTATTCTTCCTTTTGGAAACTCAAACCCTAACGCAAGAAATCCAGGGTCTATAAGCACAACAACCAACCTTGAATATTTTTCTGATGCATATGCTGAAGAGGATGAAGAGGGTTTTGTTGTCGCTGATTTTGGCGGTCAACCACCAGGACCTAATCAAGTCCTTGTTCAGGGCGGTCGGGCGGTTCTTGGAACGTTCGAAGAAGATGTTTTTTACACTCACGATAACGTAGAGAGAACTGTTACTGTTCAATCATTTTTCCTTGATCAAACAGAGATTGCGAATATACATTGGCTTGAGTATCTTCATTATATTCAAAGAGATTCAAGCGAGACGTATTATTTAAGCGCCCTACCTGACACAACAGTTTGGGAAAAAGAATTAGCCTTTAACACCCCATATGTTAGTAATTATTTAAGGTATCCTGGTTTTAGATATTACCCCGTAGTTGGTGTTAGTTGGAATCAGGCTGTTGATTACTGTAGGTGGAGAACAGAGGCTGTAAACAAACAGAGGGCAATGGAGTACTATGGGGAAGATTATATAGATGGGGACATACCTCCGATTGAATCTGGTATATATCTACCTGAGTTTAGACTTCCAACTGAAGCTGAATGGGAATACGCAGCTTACGGGCAGATTGGAGATCAGTGGCTTGACGAAATGCAAACAGAAAGAAGACTATATCCTTGGGACGGAAGAACAATAAGAAGCTCTAGAAGAGGAAGTGTTGGTAAGTTTCAGGCAAACTTTAAAAGAGGAAGGGGTGATTATGCTGGAATTGCTGGAGCTTTAAATGATGCTGGATTTGTGACTATGAACATTTATGAATACGCCCCTAATGATTTTGGGTTATATAATATGGCTGGAAATGTTAATGAGTGGGTTTATGATATTTATAGGCCTCTCAACTTTCAGGATATGGAGGATTTAAACCCTATAAGAAAAAGCGACTATCTAGATTCTGAAGAAAGCTATGACTCAGACAATTTTAATTCAATGGTTAGTAATAAATCAAGGGTTTACAAAGGAGGCTCATGGGCAGATGGTGCTATGTGGTTGTCTCCAGGAACAAGGAGGTTCCTTGATCAAGATTCTTCATCCGCAACAATCGGATTTAGGTGCGCAACAACAGCACTCGGAACAGCAGGAAACTGGAATTAAACATTTTTTAAACTAATACAATTCTATTTTCGTATATTAACATGCTAAAGCAAACAATATTAATATTATAGTTTTTTTTATACGATAACACCATGCGTCTTGAAATTCCATCTTTAAAAGAAAACGTCTCTATTGTTGAAAGCTTTATAGAAAATGCCGGAGATAAAATAAGAATCGAAGACACCGTTTATGGAAACATTTTAGTTTCGGTGACGGAAGCTGTAAACAACGCAATCATTCACGGAAACAAAGAAGACAAAGAAAAAAAAGTTAAAATTTCACTCAAAAAAAATAAAAAAAGTGTACGATTTGTTGTTGAAGACGAAGGGGTTGGGTTTAACCCAAAAAACCTCCCAGACCCAACAGACCCAAAAAATATTGAAAAAATTAAAGGTAGGGGTGTTTTTATAATTAAAAGCCTAAGTGATAGGGTGACATTTAAAGACAATGGCAGGACTATTGTTATGTTATTTAAGCTGCCTTAGTATGAAAATCATAAACTTTTTTAAAGAAAACACCAAATACAACCTTCAAAATAAAAAAAAACTAAGAGAGCTAATAGAGATCGTTTGTAAAAAAGAAGGGAAAATGATTGTTTGTTTAAACTTGATTTTGTGTGATGATGATTATCTCAAAGAAATAAACAAAAAACACCTAAAAAAAACATACTATACAGATGTCATCTCTTTCGATTTTAAAGACAAAGAAAATAATGTTGAGGGTGATATTTATGTTAGTGTTGACAGAACAAAAGAAAACGCAGAAAAGTTTAAAACAAAACACCAAATTGAGATTTTGCGCGTAATTACACACGGGGTGTTACACTTAATTGGGTATAACGACAAAACAAAAAAAGAAAAAGAGATTATGACTCAAAAAGAAAATAAATACATTTCTTTGTATAAAAACTCATAATGTTCCACGTGGAACTCTTCTATTATGTTTGCAGAATATGACATTATTGTGGTTGGGGCTGGACACGCTGGTTGTGAAGCAGCAGCGGCAGCGGCTAATATGGGCTCTCGTGTCCTTCTAGCAACAATGAATATGGGCACAATCGCACAGATGTCCTGCAACCCCGCGATTGGGGGTGTTGCGAAGGGGCAGATTGTTAGGGAAATAGATGCTTTAGGTGGTACAACAGGAATTGTTTCGGATGAAACCGCCGTTCAATTTAGAATGTTAAACCTGTCAAAGGGTCCGGCAATGTGGTCACCAAGAGTACAGAGTGATCGTGCTCTTTTCGCAGAAAAATGGAGGTTTTTGTTAGAAAAAAACAAAAATGTTGACTTTTGGCAAGAAATGATTGTTGGTTTGTTGGTAAAAAAAGGGAGGGTTGTTGGTGTAAAAACAGCATTAGGTTTAGAAATAAAAGCAAAGTCGGTGGTTTTAACTAACGGGACGTTTTTAAACGGAATAATACACGTTGGAGAAAAGACGTTTGGTGGAGGGAGAACTGGGGAGAGGGCGTCTAAGGGGATAACTGAACAGTTAGAGGGTTTGGGGTTTGTTTCAGGAAGAATGAAAACAGGAACACCGCCTCGATTAGACGGAAGAACAATAAACTATAAAATAATTGAAGAACAAAAGGGGGATAAAAACCCTGGTGTTTTTTCTTTTTTGACTAAAAAAAAACTCAAGAAGCAACTATCTTGTCATATTACATATACAAACAAAAAAACACATGAAATTTTGGAGGGTGGTTTCTCTAAGTCTCCAATGTATACTGGGAGAATTAAAGGGTTGGGCCCAAGATACTGTCCCTCTATTGAGGATAAGGTGACTAGGTTTTCCGAAAGGGATCGGCATCAAATTTTTGTTGAGCCAGAAGGATGGAACACTATAGAGGTTTATGTAAACGGTTTTTCAACCTCCCTTCCTGAGGAGGTCCAATTAAAAGCCCTGAGGTCTATAGTTGGTTTTGAGGGGGTTAAAATGTTTAGGCCTGGGTATGCGATTGAGTATGATTATTTTCCCCCAACGCAGCTAGACCTAACGCTAGAAACAAAACCAATTAAAAACCTCTACTTTGCTGGTCAAATCAACGGAACTACGGGGTATGAGGAGGCTGCTTGCCAAGGCCTTGTTGCGGGAATAAATGCTCACAACAAAATCAACAACAAAGGCCCCTTTGTGCTCTCTCGTTCAGACGCCTACATTGGTGTTTTAATTGATGATTTAATAAATAAAGGAACAGATGAGCCTTATAGAATGTTTACCTCTAGGGCTGAACACAGAATATTATTGCGTCAAGATAACGCAGACTTAAGGTTAACAAAAATTGGACACAAACTTGGCTTAGCGTCAAGAGAAAGGTATGAGTTGCTGTTGGAAAAAGAAGAAAAAATAAATAAACTTAACAGGCTTATAGCATTAAAAAAACTTGCACCAGATGAGGCAAACCCAATATTATATTCTTTAGGATCAGCTCCAATTAAAGAAAAAAGGGAGTTGTTGGAGTTGGTAAAAAGACCCGGGGTTAGCCTTGCGTTGTTACTAAAAAAAACAAAAAACTTAAATGGGTTTTCTGTTGAAGAGGTTGATCAGGTAGAAATATCTGTTAAGTATGAAAGTTATATCGTAAAAGAAAAAGAGCTTGTTGATAAAATCAAAAGATTAGAAAAAAGCAAAATACCCAAGGGGTTTGATTATTCTGTTATACCTTCTCTGTCCGCAGAAGCAAAAGAAAAGCTTTTAAAGATTCAGCCATCATCTATTGGTCAGGCCTCTAGAATTAGCGGGGTTTCACCTTCAGATGTTGCTGTGTTGATGGTTTATCTAAAAAAATAAGATGGTTTGTTCGTTGTGTGAGTCTAAAAACCTAACTTTTTTTACAGAGACAAAAGATTATTCGTTCTCAAAAGAGAAGTTTAGTTTGTTTTTGTGTTCTGTTTGTGGTGTGTTAATTACAAAACCGTTTCCAAAAAACACAAGCGAATATTATGATAAAGAAAACTACCTTTCTTATAAGAAAAAAAGTTCTTTCTTTGGAAAAACATATTCTTTAGTTCAAAAAGTAAACAACCTCCTTAAGTTCTGGTTTCTAAAACGGTATAACAAAGGGTCTCTTTTGGATTTTGGTGCTGGGTCTGGTGAGTTTGTTAATGAGGCAAAAAAAAGAGGGTTTCTGGCCTACGGTTACGAGCCAATAAATAAAACAACTAATGATTCTGTGTTTGATGACTTAAAAAAAATTAGTGTTCGTGAGTTTGATGTAATTACCTTGTGGCATGTGATTGAACACACCAAAAGACCTCTTTTTTTGCTTGAAAAGCTTAAAAAAAGACTAAATAAAAAAGGAATTATTTGTGTTGCTGTCCCTAATCAAGATTCTTTTGATGCCTCTTATTATGGTAAAAGGTGGGCGGGATATGACGTCCCTCGACACTTGTATCATTTTAACGAAAAGTCTTTTCTTTTTTTATTAAAAAAAACAGGTTTTGTTTTGTTAGAAAAAAAACCTCTTTTTTTTGACTCTTTTTATGTCTCTATGATAAGCGAAAAAAACAAAAAAAACCCTTTTTGGATGATTTATGGGTTTATAATTGGTTTAATTTCAAACATTCTTGCTTTATACAACAAAAAATATTCAAGTATTATTTATATTATTGGTAGATGACAAGGTTCTTTACAATTATGTTTTTATTATCATGTGGTTGCGCTCAAATTAGACCCTTAACCGGTGGTGATAAAGATACAATACCTCCAAATATAATTTTCTCATCACCTAAAGACTTTTCAATAAACGTAAACAGCAAGAGCTTTTACTTTGAGTTCGATGAGGTTATTGATGCGTCACCGCTCGAAGACAAAATGATTATATCTCCTTATTATTCTGGGGGGTTTGAGACTATAGTTAAAAAAAACACATTAAAAATTGAGTTTGACTCAGCGTTTAATAAAAACACGACCTATATTTTAAATTTTGCTGATGGAATTAAAGATATAACTGAAAAAAACCCATCAATATACTCAAAATATATCTTTAGCACCGGGAATAAGATAGACTCATCCTCTGTTTCTGGGAGGGTTCAGGATCCAATAAACAACGTTTATCTAGAAAACGTTTTGGTTGGTTTATATGACGCCGATGATAGCTTAGGACTGTTTAACAAAAAACCTGTTTATTTCTCTCAAACAGATGAATTTGGTTTTTTTGAAATAAATAATGTAAAAGAAGGGAGTTATGTTTTATATGCTTTTAACGATGAAAATAAAAACTTTAAAGCAGATTATAAAAGCGAGTCTTTTGGGTTTATAGAGGGGCTTTTAAATGTAAAAGGCAGCTTAGAAAGAGTTTATGTTCCTTTGTTTGAAGAGGACGTTACAGAATTTAAGGTTTTAAGAACAAGAAAAAGAGGTGATGTTTTTGAAATAATTTTTAATAAAGATGTTTCTGATTATTACATAAAAAACAAAGACATGTTTTTTTCTTTATACGATAACAAAACACTTCGTTTTTATAATAAAAGCTTAGTTGCTGATTCTGTTTTACTTAATTATTCTGTTTTTGATTTATATTCTAATAATATTACAGATAGTGTTTATATTGGATTTGGTGAAAACGAAGTAAACTATGAGTTAAAATCGGATTTTTCTTTTTCTGATAATAACTTTGATGACACTATTTCTTTCTCTTTTAACTCAAATGTTCCTTTAATTGACTACGAAATAAATACATTTTATTTAAAATTAGACACCATGTTGCTTCCTAATAAATATTTAAACCACACCTCTTATAAAAGAAACAACAATAAAATTGAGGGATATTTTTACATAAATAAAGATTCTATAGAAAATTATATTGCTTGTTTAAAAGATAAATTGATTGAAGATAGTGTTAATATAGAAGACTCTATAAAGTTTGGGTTGTTAGATTATTATGAGGACCTTCGTAAAAACAAAATTGTTTTAGGTTTTAAGGAGGGAGATTTAATAACAATCAAAGGAGATACTATTTCTGATTTTAAGAAAGATTTAGTTTTTAATGAAGATGATTCTTATGGGGAACTGAGTGGTGTTGTTAATTTAGATAAAACTCTTTTTTATACTGAGCTTGTTAGTGAAAATTTTACAAAAACTTATAAAAACAAAAAATCTGGTCATTATTTTCTTTTTAATAAAATAAGGCCTGGTAAGTACTTTTTAAGAATTGTTGTAGATAATAATAGTAATAATAAATGGGATTATTATAGTATAAAAACTAAGAAAAAAAGCGAAAGTATATTTTATTATTCTGATGTTATTGAAGTTTTATCGAATTGGTCTATTGAAGATTTTGTTTTTAATGTTGATCAAAGTGTTGATAGAATGTTTATTGTAAACAAAGAAATTACTAATAAATAAACAAATAAATAAAACTCTTTTTTATTAACATTTTTATATAAACATAGTATAAAAGAAAAAATATTTTTTTTTTATAACATCTTGATTTACAATTATTTATAAGTTGAAAAAATATTTATAAAATGTTAATTTAAAAATATTAACATATCCACATTTTAATAATAATGATAAATAATAAAATAATTAATATATAGTAATGAGTATATTTAATTTTATATTATTGATGGTAAAATAATGGAAAAAATAAAAATAAGAGAGGTAGCTGTAATTGGTTCAGGAATTATGGGCTCTAGAATTGCTTGTCATTTAGTCAATGTAGGTTTAAGAGTTCTTTTATTAGACGTGGCTCCAAAAGAATTAAATGAGGATGAAAAAAGAAATAATAAAAAAATTACAGATAAAGATGTAAGAAACAGAATAGTTAATTTCTCACTACAAACCACAATAAAATCAAAACCATCACCATTATTTATAGATTCTTTACATCAAAATATAAAAACAGGTAATATTGAAGATGATATAAGTTTAGTATCAAAAGTTGATTGGATTATAGAAGCAGTGGTTGAAAACTTAAATATTAAAAAATCAGTTTATGATCTTATTGAAAAACACAGAAAAAAACAAACTTTAATATCAACAAATACTTCTGGTATTCCTATTAATCAAATTTCAGAAGGAAGGTCTAAAAATTTTAAGAAAATGTTCTTAGGAACACATTTTTTTAATCCCCCAAGATATTTACGTTTATTAGAAATTATACCAGGAGAAGAAACAGACAAAAATATTGTTTCTTTTTTTATTGAATTTGGGTCTAAGGTATTAGGAAAAGAAACAGTCTTATGTAAAGATACTCCAGCTTTTATAGCAAACAGATTAGGTATTTATTCATTAATATCAACCATTCATTCTGTTGAAAAATTCGATTTATCTGTTTCTGAAGTAGATTTTTTAACTGGAGATATTATTGGAAGACCAAAATCAGCAACATTTAGAACAATGGATGTTGTTGGGTTAGACACAGCGGTTAATGTATCAAAAAACTTATTAAAAGATCTTAAAAAAGATGAATCGGTTGAAATCTTTAATTTACCATCTTCAGTTAAAAAACTTTATGATAATAAACTTTGGGGAGATAAAACAAAAAAAGGATTTTATAAAAAAGAAGTTTCAGAAAAGGGAGAAAAATTATTTTATGAAATAAATCTAAAAACTACAGAGTACTTTCTAAACAAAAAAGGTATAAACGAGGATTTATTAAAAATTAAAAAGACAGACTCTTTATCTGAAAGAATAAAAAATCTTTTATCACTAAACTCTAAATATGGTGATTTTTATAAAGAAATCTTTTATGATACATTTAGATACTGCTCTTTAAGAATACCAGAAATAAGTGACGATTTACATAAAATAGACACAGCTATTTGTTCTGGATTTGGTTGGAAAAAAGGTCCTTTTGAAACGTGGGATATGTTGGGGGTAGAAAAAATCTTTGGCGAAATGAATAAGTTAAAAATAAAACCCGCGCCTTGGGTAGAAGAAATGTTAAAAAAAGGACACTCTTCTTTTTATAAATATGAAAAAGAAACCAAATTTTATTATGATATTAATCACCAAAAATATTTACCCGTACCTGGTTTAAGCTCATTGATAACACTTGACGCTTATAAAAAAAACAATATTGTTTGGTCAAACAAATCCACAACACTATATGATGTTAACGATGGGGTTTTGCTTTTAGAATTTCACTCTAAAATGAACACGATGGGAAAAGAGGTTTTAGAAGGAATAAACAATGCTATAGATATTTGTGAGTCAAAATATGACGGCTTAATAATAGGAAACGAGTCAGAGTATTTTTCTGCGGGAGCGGACCTAGGAACTGTTTTTATGTTAGCAGGAAACAGGGATTACAAACAAATAGAAAAATCAATAAGGTTTTTTCAAGACACTACAATGAGGGTTAGGTATTCTTCAATACCCGTTGTTGTTGCCACCTCAGGATTAGCTTTAGGAGGAGCTTGTGAATTAAGCATGCATTCTGACTATGTTCAAGCTCACAACGAAACATACATGGGATTAGTTGAGTTAGGAGTCGGGCTTATTCCAGCAGGAGGAGGAACTAAAGAAATGGTTAAAAGAACAGCAGCTTCTTATAAAAAAGGAGATCCAGAGTTTAATGTTTTAATGAGCGCTTTTATGAATATAGCAACAGCTAAAGTAAGCTCATCTGCTACAGAAGCTCATGAAATGGGATATTTAGAAAAAATAAAAACTACAGCTAATAGAAAACGTCTTTTGGTTGACGCAAAAAATAAAATTCTTAACATTTTATCTTTTGGTTATACCCAACCCCAACCAGACAACAACATTAAGGTTCATGGGCGTTCCGCATTAGCTATGTTTAATGCGGGAATTGAAACTATGAGGCAGGGAAATTATATAACAGACTACGACAGGACCCTTGCACAAAAACTAGCATATATTATGTGTGGTGGAGATTTAACCCAAGAGAGCTATGTTAGCGAACAATATTTGTTAGATTTAGAAAGAGAAGCAATGGTTAGTCTTTGTGGAGAAGAAAAAACTCTTCAAAGAATGCACTCCGTTTTGTTTAAAAGAAAACCACTAAGAAACTAAAATGAAAGAAGCGTATATTGTATCTGGGCTAAGATCTCCCGTGACAAAAGCAAAAAAAGGAGGGTTGAGGTTTGTTCGGCCAGACGATTTAGCGGCAACAGTTATTAAGAACCTTGTTGAAAAAACAGAGGGCCTTGAGGGCCAAATGGTTGATGACTTAATTGTAGGAAACGCCGTCCCAGAAGCTGAACAAGGAATGCAAATGGCTAGATATATTTCTTTACTTTCTTTACCAAAAGAAGTTCCTGGATTAATTATAAACAGATATTGTGGTTCTGGTTTGGAGGCAATACACCTAGCTTGTGCAAAAATAAACTCAGGCTCGGCGGACTGTGTAATTGCGGGAGGAACAGAATCCATGAGTATGGTTCCAATGACAGGATATAAATCCGCTTTAAATTACTCTATTTCAAAAAACAACCCAGAATACTACCTTAATATGGGCTTAACAGCAGAAAAATTAGCCCTTCAATATGAAATCTCAAGAGAAGAATCAGACTTTTTTTCACTAAACTCTCATAAAAAAGCAGCAAGAGCTATTGACGAAAATATTTTTGAAAAAGAAATTGTTCCTATTATTGTTGACCAAGTGGAGGTTGTTAACGGAACAAAAAAAACAAACAGCTGGGTTGTTTCAAAAGACGAGGGCCCAAGAAAAGACACCACAATTGAAGCCCTTTCTTCTTTAAGACCAGCTTTTAAAATAGGAGGTCAGGTTACCGCGGGTAATTCTTCTCAAATGTCAGATGGTGCGGCGTTTGTTGTTGTTATGTCTGAGAGACTTATTAAAAAACTAAATATTCATCCGATTGCTAAAATGATTTCCTATGCCACAGCTGGCGTTGAACCAAGCATAATGGGCATTGGGCCAGCAAAAGCTGTACCAAAAGCGTTAAGTTTTGCTGGATTGAAAGTGTCAGACATAGAACAAATTGAATTAAACGAAGCCTTTGCCTCACAAGCACTATCTGTTATTAAAGCATTAGAACTAAACCCAGAAATAGTTAATGTAAACGGAGGAGCTGTTGCTTTGGGTCATCCTCTTGGAATGACGGGAGCTAAACTATCTATTCAGCTGATTAATGAAATGAAGAGAAGAAAACAAAAATATGGAATGGTTACCGCTTGTGTTGGTGGTGGGCAAGGAGTTTGTGGAATTTTTGAGACCCTTTAGTTTTCAACCTCTACAACAACCTCTATCTCAACAGAAATATCAGAAGGGAGAGAAACCATTCCAACAGCTGAGCGCGCGTGCTTACCCCTTTCGCCAAACACCTCTACTATAAAATCAGAAAACCCATTAATTACAGCGGGCTGCTGATTAAAACTAGGGGTTGAGTTTACCATACCAATAACCTTAACAAAGCGAACAACTTTATTTAAATCCCCAATCTCATCTTTAAGTGAGGCTAATATGTTTAGTGCGGTTAGTCTTGCGGCCGCATAACCCTCTTCAATAGAAAGGTCACGATCTACCTTTCCTGTTATGTAGTCTCCAGATGGTTTTTTAGGACCCGTCCCTGAAATATAGACAAGTTTTGTTTCTTTTCCTTTAGAAAAAGATACCGCAGGCACATAATTTGCAATAGGTTTAGAAACCTCTGGGATTGAAAAGCCAAGCTCTTCTATCTTTAACTCAACATCATAGTCGTATAGGGGGTTTTTGGACACACACCCAAAAACAAAAACAAACACAATAAACTTAATCAGATTCACCATAAGTTGTAATAATTATTTTTCTATTTCCCCCATTGTTTCTGTGTTCACATAAATAAACACCCTGCCAGAGACCAAACAAAGGTACCCCTTTTTTAATGGGAAAAGAAACAGAACAACCCAACAAGCTTGATTTAATGTGAGACGTCATGTCATCAAGACCCTCGTTTTTATGTTTAAAATGAGTTTCTTTCTCAGAAACAAGTTTGTTGAAGTGTGTTTCAAAGTCTTCTCTTACGGTTGGGTCTGCGTTTTCATTTATGGTTAGCCCAGCAGATGTGTGTTTAATAAAAACATGAACAACCCCTGTCGTTTTTGGTAATGTGTTGGTAATATAATTTGTTATTAAATGGAACCCCCTAGAAAAAGAGGGAAGCGTTATTTCTTTTTGACTAATCATTTAAACTAGCGTTCATTCTTTCTGCGTTTTCTGCAATTCTTAGCTTTTCGGTAAAAGAAAAAAGCTCACCACCCAAAATCTCTGGAAGGTTATATACAGTATGGTTAATCCTATGATCTGTTACCCTTGCTTGAGGAAAATTATAGGTTCTTATTTTGTCTGATCTGTCTCCAGACCCAACCATTGTTTTTCTTTGTCCAGCAATTTCTTCATTTTGTTTTTTTATTTCTAAGTCATATAGTTTAGATCTTAAAACCTTCATCGCTTTATCATAATTAGCGTGTTGAGACCTTCCGTCTTGACACTCAACAACAACACCCGTGGGCTCATGGGTAAGCCTTACAGCAGACTCTGTTTTGTTAACATGTTGCCCCCCCGCTCCTGAGGAACGATAAGTGTCTTTCCTAATATCAGATGGGTTTATGTTAAGCTCAACACCCTCAGCTTCTGGCAACACAGCAACAGTGGCCGCAGAAGTATGAACTCTACCTTGAGTTTCGGTGTTTGGTACTCTTTGCACCCTGTGCGTTCCAGCTTCAAATTTCATTTTACCATACACGTCCTCCCCCTCAATCGAACAAACAACCTCTTTATAACCACCAGAAGAACCTTCGTTGAAATTAATTACATTAAAAACCCATGAGTTTTTTTCTGCATAAAGCTCATACATTCGAAACAAATCGCCAGCAAAAAGAGCAGCCTCATCTCCACCAGTTCCTGCTCTAATTTCTAAAACAACACTCTTTTCATCATTAGGGTCTTTTGGAATTAACAACACCTTAAGCTCTTCCTCTTCTTTTTCCTTTTTTAATGAAAGATCGTCCACTTCTTTTTTAGCAATTTCTCTAAACTCTTCATCTTTTTCATTTTCAAGAACCCCCTTAGCCTCCTTAATGCCTAAAAGTGTTGATTTATATTCATTAAACTTAGAAACAATCTTTCCTAAAGATTTATATTCTTTGTTAAGTTTAGTATATAAACCTAAATCTGAAACTATATCTGGATTTGATAGCTTAGCCTCAACCTCTTTGTGTTTATTGCTAAGATCTTCAAGTTTATCTATCATATAATAAGCTAATATAAAAACCTCTATCTAATTTTATTAATAAATTACATAGAATTAAAATATTTGTTCTTAAGAATCCATTTTCAAAGTATGAAACAAAAAAAAATGATGTTTTTGATTTTTTTGATGTTGTTTTTTGAAAAAAAAAACGAAAGCTTTTCTCAGCCCCAACCCTTAAATAAAACAATAGTTTTGTTTTCTTTTAGTGATCAAAACAACAACAAAAATTCATTAGAAACCCTTCATAAAAAACTAATATCGTCCGGGGTGGATGCTGTAAGCTACGTGGATTCTTTAAACTTTTACTCAAACAAAGAGGTAACAGAGTATTTTATAGACTATATAAATAAAAGAGAAATAAAAAGTGTAATTTTTTTTTCAGAAACAAACAACAAAATAATAACACTAACCCCAGATGAGCTTAAAAACAACACAAAAGAAGCAAAGGGTTACTCAGGAGATTCTTCGTTTTTTTATTTTAGTAAAGATTTAAAAAAAACACCCAGCTCACCGTTGTTTTTGTTCTCCCCCAACCCCGAGTTGATCAACAAAATCACCCCAAAAAAGTATAATGAAATTCTGTTTAAACCAAACCTAGAAAAAGAAAAAATAGGTGTTTTTTCTACCAAAAAAGGAACGGAAACCAAAAACACAATTTTGTTAGAAGAAAAAAGCGATTACCGGTTTTATTACTCAAATGGTATTAATTATGTTGTTCACTTTTACAAAGGAAGAGAGGACTTTTTACGCAACACTTATAAAATAAAAAACCTCAAAGAAGACTCAAAAAAAGAGATCTTGATTTTGGTTTTAGAACACACCGCAACAAGAAACAGGTTTTTTTATTTTGCTCCAATGGTAACAGATGAAAGTGAGCTTTTCTCTTTATTTATTAATTAAAAAAGCTTATTGTTAATAAAAGGTATTAGAGAAAGAACAACAGCTTCTTCGTAATAAGTCGCCCTTGTGATCTGACCCTTAGTCAAAATCCCAACAGCACCATCTTTTTTTTTTGAGTTTTTTCTTTTAAAGACAATATCATCAGCAACCCCAAGCTCAACCCCACCTTCAATTAATTTTTGAATTTTTTTAGGTAGTTGAAACATTGATGTTTTTCCAACCCCTTCCTTATTTTTGTTTTGAATAACCACCCAAGCAAAAGCAAACAAGCTACCACCTAAGTATTCACACCCCCCCTCAATTCCAACATAAAAATCAGCAGACCCTTTTATGTTTTTTGCTCTATTTCTAGCCCCAAGCATTGTTTCTTGACAACCCATAGGCTGGTTGTTCACGCCAGAACTTACAACCACACCCTCCACAACGACAGAGCTCTTTTTAAACACACGCTCAAAACCGTTTAGTGTAGCTTGTTTTTTTGTTGGATTATTTGACCCAACTAAAACCTTTAAATTATTTCCACCCATTGTGTTTTTTTGTTTTGGTTAAAGCTAACAGATTCTCTTTTGTTATTAAGTTTTAACCCAACAACATTTACCTGTTCGTCTAAATAATCAAACAATACCGTATTTGAGATCTCAAGTAAACCTGAATCAAAAACTTCACCCACAACATAAACAATATTTACTGTTTCTGTATAGTCGCTCCCTTCATATCCAAATCGACTTGGCAGAAGCTCTTTGTTGTTTCCCTCAAAAGAAATTTTTAAGTTTTTTTTAACATAATCCTCTATTTTTTTGTTTTCTTTTTCTGTTGCGTTTTTTGACTCTTTATTTATATTAAGCACATCAAAAACATCGTCCTTAAATACCCTAATTGAAAAAAAAGTGGAGTCGTTCTTTTCGTAGATATTGCAAACACTCACGTAAAAAGCATGAGGATAAGAGGTTTTAGATAAAAAAAAGAATCCCGTAAAGATTAAGAAGGCTTTTTTAAAGCCCATACTTATCAATCAAATAAACTAAAGAGGCCATGGCCGCTGTTCCCATTTCTAGCTCTCTTGCGTTAACCAACTCAAAAACATCTTTTTCTGTATGATGCATTTCAAAATATTTTTGACCATCAATACTTAAACCAAACATTGGTGTTCCTGTTTTTCTATGAAGAGGACCAATATCTGCTCCGCCACCACCTTTTGAGAAGTAAGAAATGCTGTTTTTGTCAAAATATTTTAACCAATCTTGAATTTTACTATGTTGCTCATCGCTACCAGAAAAACCAAACCCACGCGGAACGTATCCGCTCGCGTCACTCTCGATTGCCGCAATATGATTTTCTTTGTTTACCACCGCATTATCAGCGTAACCAACACCACCCCTAAGTCCATTCTCCTCATTCATAAACATAACAGCCCTTAATGTGTTGTTTGGTTTTATATTTTGTTTTTTAAATAACTGAAGAGCACCAATCGAATGCACACAACCCGCCCCATCATCATGAGCACCTTCTCCAACGTCCCAAGAATCTAAATGTCCACCAACAGTTATTATGTTTTCTGGGGTTTTTGCCCCCCTTAACTCGCCAATCACATTGTGAGACAACGCGTCAGGAAACCATTTACCCGAAAGTTTAATTGTTAACTTTGTTTTAGGGTCTTTTTTTAAAGCTTTTGAAAGTTTTATTGCAGAAACAACACCCAAAGCGCCATGTGGAATGCTATCCACCCCCTCTTTGTACGACATTCCCCCTGTGTGTGGAACATCATCTTCAATCGAAGAAAGAGAGCGAAAAACAGAACCAACAGCCCCATATTCAGCAGCTTTTACAGCACCGCTCCTTCTTTGGAACCCCGTTTGGCCATAAGAGGCCCCTTGGTTTATAAACCTTGGATTAAACCCTTTATTATAAAAAACAATTTTTCCTTTTACTTTTTCTTCACCCAAATCATCAACCTCGTCTAAAGAAAAAACCTCCACTACCTCAGCGGTGATCCCTTCTTTTGGGGTTGAAACAGTGCCGCCAGCGCCAAGAATTGATAAGTTCACTTTCTTTTTGTCTTCATAATAAAAAACCTCCTCAACAGCACCTCTTTCCCAATGAGGAACCATCACCTCTTGTAAATAGACAGTGTCAAACCCCAAAGATTCCATTGTTTCTTTTGACCAAACAACAGCTTTTTTTGCTCCCTCTGACCCACTCAACCTTTGCCCAACATCTTTTGATAAGCTCCTTAGCATCTCATAGCTTTCCTTAAACTCTAGCGCATCCCCATAAAAAGTGTTAATTACATCAGCGGTTTCTTGATCAAAAACGTTATCTTCTTTGTTACAAGAAGAGAAAAAGAATAATAAAACAAATAAAATATTTCTCATAGTGTTAGTTTCTGTAGTTTAGTGCAGGCTCTCTGTTTCCAATTAAAGAACGATAAACATAACCTTTACCTTTCTTTTCCTCAAACTCCACTCGAGCCTCCTCAATTATTTTTAAGTTGTTTAAAATTTCGTAAATGGCGCCACCCAGAACCTTTGCCGCGTTAATCATGCCTTTATGGCCTATAGAGGTTCCTGTGCATGAGGCGGCTTGCCAAGAGTGACCTGGGGTTCCAGGAACATAGGTCGCTGTTGAAAAACCCACCGTTGGAACGGCCCAACTCACATCACCAACGTCAGTTGATCCCCCACCTTTTGTTGATAAATTTATTGTAAAAGGCATAATATTCTCTGCCGTTTTAATATCTACAGGTTTATCAAGCGTTTCTTTTATTTTTTCTGCGTATTTAGTTTCATCATCATCATAATAAACCCCACCAACAGAACTTAATTCTTTATAAACTATACGCTGAAGGGTTTCGTTCGGCAAAATATTGTATACACCACCAGTTACCTCAAAATCAAATGTTGTTTCTGTCCCTTTCGCTGCACCTTCAGCACAAAGCTCTACCCTTTTCCACATTTTTCTAACCTCTTCTGGAT
>JAYPDR010000012.1:0-22501 GCA_038125345.1 Marinoscillum sp.
CGTACAGTCAAAGTAATTTGCCGGTTTGGATCGAGAATAATACCCTTAATGATAAATCAAATAATTCTTTAAAATTTTTTTCTAGTTCTACTAATTTAATTTTCGAAGATGGTACATCTGATAAGTTTACAGGATACTATGTGAAGTTTAATTTAAATAATAAAAATTTAAAGCTTGAGACAAAATTTTCTGTACTACCACTTGATCATATAAAACTATTAGAAAATGATGAAAACCTCATGTTAATATTAAATGGTGGTTATTTTAGCCAGAATGGATCACTAAGTTTAGTAATCTCGAATGATTCAATTCTCTCGAAAAATCCATCATTTTTAGTTAGAGATGGGAAAAAGCTTTGTGTGAGTAGGCCAGCTTTCTATTTTAAAAGTGACTTAGATCCATTAATTTCATGGGTATACACTAACGAAAAAAATAGAACTTTTATGCTAAACACTTCCTTAGATAATCATGTCTGTGAAAATGCAAAGTCTTGCTATAGAGTGGAATTCAGTAATGAGCTAGAGGTTGAACCAGATTTTGCAGTAGGTGGTGGACCATTACTAATAAAAGATGGTGTCATACTTTCAAATTATGATAATGAATTATTTTATGATGATATAATAAATTCTAAAGCTCCAAGGACAGCAATTGGTATTACAAAAGAAAAAGACATTATTGCCATAGTTGTTGATGGTCGTCAGTCACATAGTAAAGGCATCACATTAAGTTATCTCTCTAAAATAATGAAAAATCTAGGTTGTCTTAGTGCTATGAATTTAGATGGGGGTGGTTCCTCTTTCCTTTATGCGTTCGGAAATATCATCAATAAACCATCTTCAGAGAAAATTAGAGAAATTACATCTTCAATTGTATTATTAAAAAAATAGTATGTATAAAAAAAAGAATTTATTACTTACGCACTCGGAATTAGGAAATAAGAAACTAAATGAACATTTACAAATAGTTAAGCTTATTTCTAAATCTAATAAACCATTAACAATACCTGAGATATCTGATAAATTAGGTTTAAGCGTTCCAACAATAACCTCATCTATCTCTAATCTTATTGAAGAAAAATGGATAGTTACAAGTGGAAAAAAAACTACTTCACAAGGCAGAAAACCAGTACAATACAAGATAAATAATGATCGATTTTATGTCATAGGTGTAAATATCAATTTTAAGGAACTAGATTTTATTGTCACTGATATTAATCTCAAAAAGATAGCTCAAAAAAACAAAAAGCATTTCGATTTAAAAAACACTGATAAATGTTTGAATCAGATAATAGATTTTATAAAAAAATCTATAAATGAATTAAAAATAGACTCTAATCAAATTCTTGGATTAGGAGTTGGAATAACTGGGAGGGTAAATAAATCTACTGGAGTATCCCATTCATTTTTTAATTTTGTTGCCCCTTCTTTAAAGGAATTTATATCAAAAAAGTTGAGTATTGATGTGTTCTTAGATAATGATACTAGGGTAGCAGGAATTACTGAAAAAGAATTTGGAATAAGTAAGAGCTCTTCATATGGCTTATATGTTTATATGGATCAGGGATTAGGAATGAGTATCACAGTTAATAACAATATTCTACTGGGTAATGATGGCTATGCAGGTGAGTTTGGTCACATGAAGTATGGAATGAAAAATAGAACATGTGTCTGTGGTAATGTTGGATGTTTAGGAACTGAAGTTTCAGGGTATGCCCTAAAATTAGATTTACAAGATGAATTAAATAAAGGAACTAAATCTAATTTTTTCACTAAAGGGAAAAATTATGAGTATGACGATATTGTAGAAGCTGCAAATAGTGGGGATTTCCTATCGATTAATTTAATTCAAAAGCAAGGAAAATTATTAGGGAAATCTCTTGGCGATATAATTAACTTGTTAAATCCGAATGAAATAGTTATTGGTGGTAAAATTACTAGAGTTGGAAATGTATTTTTAGATTCAGTGAAGATGGGAATAAATTCTTCAGTTCTCCCTGAGATATTTAATAGTGATAGAGTATATCTCTCTCAGATAAGAAATAAAAATGGATTACTTGGATCCGCATGCTTAGTTCTAAAAAATTATGATTTGATTTAAATGAGTTTGCATTGGGTTGATATATTGATTGTCTGTCTTTACCTAGTAGGAATGCTAGGTATTGGATTTTACTTATCAAGTAGAGCTTCAAAAAGTCTAAATTCCTATTTTTTAGGTGATAATAATATCAAATGGTATTATTTGGGTCTCTCGAATGCCTCGGGAATGTTTGACATATCAGGTGCTATGTGGACTGTCTCTATATTATTTATTTATGGTTTAAAAAGTGCATGGCTTCCTTGGTTGTGGCCTGTTTGGAACCAAATTTTTGTTATGGTTTTCTTAGCTATTTGGATGAGAAGATCAAATGTACTCACTGGTGCAGAATGGATCATATTTAGATTTGGAGATGATAGAAGCGGAAGACTTTCTCATAAGATTATTATTGTTTTTGCTCTAATCAGCGTAATTGGATTTATAGCATATTTTGTTGAAGGTATAGGAAAATTTGCTGCTCAATTTTTACCTTGGGATTTAGGGATAAGCTTTTTATCAATTCATCTGACTTCTGAGCAAGTATATGCACTCATAATTATTGGAATTACAACTATATATACAATAAAAGGTGGATTCTATAGTGTTGTAACAACTGAAGTTATTCAGTTTGTTATAATGACGGTTTCATGCCTTATTATATCAGTAATTGCATTTAATAATGTTGATATTAGTCAGTTAAGAGAAGTTATTCCTCAAGGTTGGGGAAATTTATTCCCTGAGTGGAAGTTAAGTCTTGATTGGTCAAATATATTTCCAAGGATAAATGATCAAATTACCTCTGATGGCTTTGAATACTTTTCTATTCTTTTGGGTATGATGATATTCAAAGGTATTTTTTCAAGTTTAGCGGGTCCAGTTCCTAGCTATGATATGCAAAGAATATTATCAGCTCGGACCCCCTCAGAAGCTGCTAAAATGAGTGGGTTAACTCCACTAGTTTTATTTTTTCCTAGGTATCTAATGATTTCAGGCTTGACCGTTTTAGCACTAGTCTTTTTGATTCCAGAAATAAGATCAAATGATCTATTAGATTTTGAAATTATTTTACCACTAGCAATTCAAAAATTTGTACCAATAGGTGTAAAGGGATTATTGCTAGCTGGTTTACTTGCAGCATTTATGGGAACATTTGCAGCTTTTATTAATGCAGCACCTGCATATATAGTGAATGACTACTATAGGAAATATATTAATCCTAAAGCTTCTAATTCCACATTAATAAAATTAAGTCATCTTTCAGTATTTATTATTGTATTAGTTGGACTGATTTTAGGTATGTTTTCAGGTTCAATAAATGACTTGACTCTTTGGATTTCTGCATCATTATACGGAGGATATGCAGCCTCAAATGTTTTAAAATGGATTTGGTGGAGATTTAATGGGTATGGTTATTTTGGTGGAATGTTAGGAGGACTAGTTTCATCTCTAACCTTACCGTATATTATTAGATTATACTATCCTGATCTTATAGATATTTATATTTTCCCATTTATACTATTAGTCTCTTTGATTTCTTCCATTGTTTTTTCTTTATTATCAAAGCCTACTGACATACAAATTTTAAAGAATTTTTATTCTCAAACTAAACCTTGGTGATTTTGGAATCCTGTTATCCATTTAATTGAGAAAGAAAACCCAAAATTCATTCGAAATAAAGAATTTAAACAAGATATGTTTAATGTTTTTGTAGGTATTATCTGGCAAATGACGATGGTAGTTACTCCTATATATTTTCTTGCTGGATTCTATAAAGAAGCTCTTCTTTCAACAGCATTATTTGTAGTAACCACTACTATACTCAAGATTACATGGTATGATAACTTAAAAAAAATAGATTTAAAATAGGTAAAGATGATAAAAGGAACATTTATAGATGAAATTAGTCATGACATACCCCACCAGAATTGGAGTGAAAAGGAGTGGGATAATGACTTCTTCCATATGAAAAAAGCTGGGATTGAGTTTGTAATTTTAATACGTTGTGGATATAAAAAATGGTCTACATACCCTTCTAAAGTTTTAGAAAAAGAAGTAGGAATATATAAACCTCACAATGATCTGGTAGATATGTTTCTAAGGTTATGTGAAAAGCATAATATGAACTTTTATTTTGGATTATATGATTCAGGTCATTTATTAGAAAATGGAGACAAAGAAAAAGAAATTAAACTTAATTTCAAGGTAATTGAGGAAGTATGGAGTATGTATGGCAAAAGATCAAAATTTAAAGGTTGGTATATTAGCCACGAGACAAGTAGAAACTCAAATGGTATTTCAGATTTGTATAGTAGGCTTGGAGGCTATTGTAAGAAAGTCTCCAAAAATTTAAAGGTTTTAATTTCTCCTTACATAGATGGAGTCAAAAACATTTCACAATATGAAAATAAAATATCTAAAGATTCTGGAATTTCTCTTGAAGATCACAAGAAAGAATGGGAAATAATATTAAAGTCTATTAATGATAATGTTGATATCATTGCTTTTCAAGATGGACATGTGGAACTAGAACAGCTTGATAAGTTTATTAAGACAAATAAAATGCTTTGTGATCAATTTGGATTAGAGTGTTGGACTAATCTTGAAACTTTTGATAGAGATATGCCAATTAAGTTTTTACCTATTAAGTGGGATAAACTTCTTCATAAGATGCAAATTGCTCAAAGGGCTGGAGTTGAGAATGCTATCACATTTGAATTCTCTCACTTTATGAGTCCTCAATCGTCATATACTCAGGCTCATCACCTTTATAACCGATATATGGAATACTTAACAAAAATTAAAAAATGAACTTTGAGATACTAGAGAATACTTATAGAAATGAACTAATTGATATGGTAATACCTTTCTGGTTACAAAATTCTTTAGATAATAAATATGGAGGATATTTTAGTTGTCTTGATAATAAAGGAAAAGTGTATGATACTGATAAATTTATTTGGTTACAATGCAGACAAATGTGGATGTTTTCTTTTTTATATCAGCATGTAGATCAAAACTCAGAATACTTAAAAGCTGCTGATCTTGGAGAGAGATTTTTGAAAAAATTTGGTCATGATGGGAACTATAATTGGTTTTTTAGTGTTGATAGGAAAGGAAATCCATTAATTCAGCCATATAATATTTTTTCTAATGCATTTGCTGCCTTAGCTTTTGGGCAATATGGGCTGATTAAGAAAGATTCTAGTAGTAAAGAAATTGCAAAAAAAACCTTTTCTAGAATTTTAGATAGAGAAAAAAATCCAAAAGGGGTTTATAATAAAGTATTTCCTGGGACTAGATCTCTAAGAAATTTTTCATTACCTATGATTTTATCCAATCTATCTTTTGAAGTTGGTTATTTGCTAGATTCTAGTTTATCAAAATCAATTCAAGAGAGAGTAATTAATGATATTATGAAGAATTTTTATTATCCTGAAAAAGGACTAATACTTGAAAATATTAATGATGATGGAAGTTTTTCTGATACATTCGAAGGAAGATTAATTAATCCAGGCCATACAATCGAAGCTATGTGGTTTTTATTAGAAATTGCTGAAAAAAGAAATGACTCAAAACTAATTTCTGAGGCCGAAGAAATAATTCTAAATACTTTAGAGTTTGGTTGGGATAAGGAGTACGGTGGTATCTTTTATTTTTTGGATGTCTTGAATAAACCACTGCAAAATTTAGAATGGAATCAAAAATTATGGTGGGTTCATATTGAGACTTTAATTGCATTAATTAAGGCGTACCAGCTCACTAATAATGAGAAATGTCTTACTTGGTTTAAAATTATTCATGATTATACATGGAAAAATTTTAGAGATGAAAAAGATGGAGGTGAATGGTTTGGATATCTTAATAGAGATGGAAGTAGACTCCTAAACTTAAAAGGAGGAAAGTGGAAAGGATGTTTTCATATTCCTAGAGGTTTATATAAAATATGGAATATTATTTCAAAAATAAATAAAGCAAAAAATATCTAAAATGAGATATTCGAATAGATTTTTCTTATTTGCCTTAATTCCATTTTGTTTCTTTGCTATGAGTAACTCTTTGTTTTCAGACAATTTATTCATATTCAATTCATATAAATATTCAAGCCCTACAAAAAATGTTGATGTTCTTGTAGTAGGGGGTGGGGCAAGTGGAATTACTGCAGCTATTCAATCTGCGAGATTAAACACATCAACTCTCTTAATTGAAGAGACAAAATGGTTAGGTGGTATGTTGACATCTGCAGGTGTTAGTGCTGTTGATGGAAATTATAACCTCAACTCTGGTCTTTGGCAAGAATTTAAAAATAAACTTTCTGAGCACTATGGTGGATTAGATAATTTAAAAACTGGGTGGGTAAGTAATGTATTGTTTGAACCAAATATTGGTGAAAACATCTTATCAGAGATGGCTAATAACGAATCATTTCTAGAAGTATGGAGAGAATCTTCACTAAGAAAGATATCAAGAGAAGATGAGTATTGGATAGTTGAAGTAGAGACTAATAAAAGAACACAAGAAATTAGGGCTAAAGTTGTAATTGATGCTACCGAGTTAGGAGATCTTTTAAAATTAGTAGGAATAGAATATAGCATTGGGATGGACTCAAGGTATCTCACAAATGAGTCCATTGCTCCTGTGAATGAGAATGAAATTATTCAAGATTTAACATATGTTATGATTCTTAAGGATTATGGAGAAAACAATAAGATAATTGATAAGCCTAAAAATTATGATCCATCTTCATTTAACTGTGCATGTGATAAATTTTGTGATTCTCCTCCAGAAAATATCACAGTTTGGCCATGTGATAAAATGTTAGATTATGGAAAATTACCTAATAATTATTATATGATCAATTGGCCAATATTTGGAAATGATTATTATACAAATACTCTTGAATTATCTCCAAAAGAAAGGAATGAAGAATACAAAAAAGCAAAATTATTTTCATTAAGCTTTCTTTATTTTATTCAAAGTGAGTTAGGGTATAAAAACTTGGGACTTGCTGATGATATTTTCATGACTGAAGATAATTTTCCACTTATACCTTATCATAGAGAGTCTAGAAGGATGAAAGGAATTGTTCAATTAGATATTAATGATTTAACTCACCCATTTGATCAAGAGGAAATGTTATATAGGACAGGTATTGCAGTTGGAGATTATCCTGTCGATCATCATCACAGAGCATATCCACTTCATAACGAATTACCTGATTTGCATTTTTATCCTATTCCTTCATATTCAGTACCACTAGGTTCTTTAATACCTAGTAATCTTGATAACTTTATAGTTTCTGAGAAGTCTATTTCTGTAACTAATATTGTTAATGGAACTACTCGTTTACAGCCAGTCTGTATGTTGCATGGACAGGCATCAGGGGTTCTAGCTGCTCTTTCTTCAAAAAAAAATATAACACCAGCGAAAGTAAGCATTAGAGAAGTTCAATCTGTATTGCTAGAAAATGAATCCTATATAATGCCTTATTCAGATGTTTTCCCAAATGAAGATGATTTTGTAGCTATTCAAAAAATTGGTTCCACAGGTATTTTAAGAGGTGAAGGAAAAAATATTGGATGGAAGAACCATACATTTTTTTATCCAGATAGCTTGATTGTAAATTCTGAAATAACCAAGCACTTGAGGGAGTGGGGAGTTGATGTTGATTTTGATTCTGAGTTTTTAAAAGTAAGTCAGATGTTACAAATTATAAATGAATTTAAAAAATTAAGCAAGTTTGAAGAGGATTTGACTTATCAAGAATTTTATAAAATTTCATTAGATAAAGGAATTCAAATTTCACCTAACTCACTCTTAAAAAGAAGAGAATTTTCTGTCATATTGAATGAAATTATTGATCCATTCAACCTAAAAGATGTTGACCATAGAGGTGTTTTTAAATAATTAAGTTCAAATATATTAGCTATGAATCGTTTTTTTAAAAATATTTTATCTGCTACTATTTTTTTAGTTTTTACTTGTTGTTCAACAACAAAAATTAATAAATCTGAATCTATAAATTTTGTTGATCCTATGATAGGTACTGGTTTTCATGGACATACTTTTCCCGGACCAAGCACTCCCCATGGTCAAATTCAACTTAGTCCAGACACACATATAATTGGTTGGCACGCAAGCAGTGGATATCATTATGAAGACACAACATTGTATGGATTTAGTCACAACCATCTTAGTGGAACTGGAATAGGTGATCTTGGTGATGTTCTTCTTCTTCCTTTTACTGGAATACCTGCAATTTCAAAACCCGTTGGAACACTATATCATGATAAAGAATTTTCTGAGGTAGGATACTATTCAATTGATATCGAGCCATGGGGCATATTTGCTGAACTTACTTCTTCTGAGAGAGTTGGTTTTCATAGATATACTTATCCATTAAATGAAAATGCTAAGCTAATGATTGATCTGAGTCATATTCTTCAACCTAATTGGGGACATACATTACTAGAAAGTGAAATCCATTTTATAGATGATTATACTATAAAAGGGTACAGAAAGACTAAGGGTTGGGCAAAAAATGATCCTATTTGGTTTTTAATAAGTTTTGATAAACCAATAAAAAGTAAAAAAATATTAGTTGATGAAGAGCTGTCAACTTCTTTAGTAGTTAAGGGAAAAAATATTATTTCTTACTGTGATTTTGGAAATCTAATATCACCACTCAATATAAAAGTTAGTATCTCAAATACTAGAGAAGATGGACCTGAGATTAATATGAGTAGTGTCTCACCTGAAAAATCTTTTGATGATATAAGAAAAGAAAGCAGAGAAATATGGTCAGATGAATTTTCTTCAATTGAAATTAGTACGAGTGATACATCGGTCTTAAAAAACTTTTATTCAGCTCTTTACCATACAAAATTAGCTCCAACATTATTCAGTGATTTTGACGGTAGTTTCAGAGGTATGGATCAGAAAATCTATAAAAATGATAAAATTAGATATTCGGTCTATTCATTATGGGACACATTTAGAAGTTGGTACCCATTAATGACAATAATTGATCCACAAAGAGCTAAAAAATGGACCTATGATTTACTTGATATGGCTAAAGAGGGTGGAGTTCTTCCTAAGTGGCCACTTCATGGAAATTATACAGGTACCATGATTGGTTATCCAGCAGTTTCAATATTTTCTGATGCCATATCAAAAAAAATAATTAGTGCAGATAAAGAAGATTTTTTAAACTATAGCTTAAAGAGCTCAACTTGGCAAGAAGAGTTTTATGAAAAACATAAAGGAGATAGAGCTCAAAATGTAATGCCTAAGCACATATATTACAAAGAAAAAATTGGGTATGTACCTGTAGATCTAGAGAAAGAATCAGTTTCTTATGGGCTTGAGATGGCATATTATGATTGGTGTATTGCAAATATTGCACAATCAATAGGAAGAGAAGAAGTTTACAATGAATACTTAAAAAAATCAAAGTACTACAGCTTTTATTTTGATAAGGAAAAGAAATTTATGCGAGGCAGAAAGCTTGACGGAACTTGGGAAGAAAATTTTGATCCCTTCTTCTCAGATCATCTTAGAAGCTCGTTTGTTGAGGGTAATTCGTGGCAATGGACTCCCACTGTTCTTCATGATATTGAAGGTTTGAGAGACTTAATTGGTGGAGAGACAGAGTTTGGTGAATGGTTAGATAATTTATTTACTATGTCCTCTAAAATTACTGGAGAGAATGCGTCCCAAGATATCACTGGTTTAATTGGTCAGTATGCTCATGGAAATGAGCCAAGTCATCACGTACCATATTTATATCAGTATTCTGACAGGCCATGGAGGACTCAAGAAGTTCTTCATCAAGTTTTATATGAATTTTATAAACCTAGTCCCGATGGTTTAATAGGAAATGAAGACTGTGGTCAAATGTCAGCATGGTATATTCTAAATGCTATAGGATTATACCAAATCACTCCTGGTAAACCTATTTTTACCGTAGGTAGACCAATTGTTGATCAAGCTAGAATTAAATTAAAAGAAGGTTATTTTGATATAAATATTGAAAATAATTCAAAGAAAAACCTTTATATAAGTTCAGTATATTTGAATGGTATTAAATTAGAAAAATTTGAGATTGATTTCTCTCAGATTTTGCCTGGGAATAGTCTAAGAATTGTTATGTCAGATAAACCTTATTCTAATTAATAAAAAAAAGCTCTCAACTGAGAGCTTTTTAATAAATATCATTACTCCTTGTGCTGAACAAGAAAGCCAGTAACATCAAAGAAGTCATTGAATTGATGAATTTTTCCAGCCTCATTAAACCAAAGTACGGCCATCCATTTATGACTCACATCTTTACCAGATTCAGTGTGAGTATGATGCCAATCTCCATAAACTCTAATAGTATTTGGATCATTACTTGCCTCTCCAGTTGCATAAATACTTCCAGCAAAATATTGAGCATTTTTTAGAGCATGATTATCATATAAAGTAGTATATCCAACTAAAGCTTCCTGAAGGTCAGCTTTAGTATCAGTTTCACTCATAAGCTTTTTATCTGGACCAGTCCATTTTAAAGTATCTGAGAATATATTCATAAAAGCTTCAATATCTTCAGCTGCAAATGCATCAAGAGAATTTTTAAAATTCTGAACATTTCTATTAAATATCTCTTGGTTTTCTGCTGAGGTATCAACTTGACTAGATTCACATGAAGCGAACAAAACCGTGAGAATTAACATTAACTTTTTCATAATCTTATTTTTTAGTTCAGGTTCAAATTTAAAAAAAAATATATATTTGATAAAAACAACAAACAAAATGAATAACCCAATATTTTTATTTACTCTATTTCTATCCTTTATTTTAGTTGATGTTTTCTCCCAGAGGAGAGGGTCAGAGACTTTGCAAACCTCCCTTTTTGACAATATTCAAGTAAGAAATATAGGACCGGCTAAGGTATCTGGAAGAATAACAAAAGTCGTAAAAGATTACTCAAATCCAAGTACTTGGTATGTTGCCACTGCATCTGGGAATGTATGGAAGACTGAGAATGCTGGAACTACTTGGAATCCAATTTTTGAACATTACGGAAGCTTCTCAATTGGAACAATTTCTATCGATCCTAAAAACCCAAATGTTTTATGGTTAGGGACTGGAGAAAATAATAGCCAGAGATCTGTTGGTTTTGGTGATGGTATATATAAATCTATAGATGCTGGAAAATCATGGAAACATATGGGGTTAAAAACATCTGAACATATAGCAAAAATTATCATAGACCCTGTAAATTCTGAAAATATTTTTGTTGCCTCTCAAGGTCCTCTGTGGAGATCAGGAGGTGAAAGAGGTCTCTATAACTCAAAAGATGGTGGAAAAACTTGGCAAAGAATTTTACATGTGAGTGATGATACAGGGATCTCAGATATCGCTATGGATCCTAATAACGATAATATTATGTATGCAAGTACGTACCAGAGAAGAAGGCATTTTGGAATTTTGGTTGCTGGTGGGCCAGAAGGAGGAATATTCAAATCTGAAGATAAAGGAAAGTCATGGAGAAAGTTATCTGAAGGTCTTCCTGGTGGAGATATTGGGAGAATAGGTTTAGCTATCTCTCCCCAGAAGTCAAATGTTGTGTATGCCTTAATAACTGCTAAAGAAAATACAAAAGGTTTCTATAGATCTGAAGATTATGGTGAAACTTGGAAAAAAATGTCTAATTATCAGGTAGTTGACTCTCAGTATTATGTCGAAATTTTTCCTGATCCACATCAGTTTGATAAAATTTATTCAGTAGATATGAGATCATACGTTACTGAAGATGGAGGAAAGACATTTGTGAGAATTCCAGAAAACAAGAAACACGTCGACAGTCATGACGTAATCTTCGATCCTAATGACCCAGATTACATAATGATAAGTTGTGATGGAGGTATTTATGAGAGTTTTGATAGAATGAAAACCTGGAGATTTATTGATAACCTTCCAATAATTCAGTTATATAGAGTTGGCATTGATAATCAAAAACCATTCTATAATGTGTATGGAGGAACACAAGACAATGATAGTTTTGGGGGGCCTTCAAGAACTATAAATAGATCAGGAATAAGGAATAGTGACTGGTTTGTTACAACTGGAGGAGATGGCTTTCAAGTTAGAATAGATCCTTCTGACCCAAATATTCTTTATACTATGTCTCAATATGCTGGAATTGTTAGATATGACAAGTCTAACGGAGAGAGAATTGGTATCCAGCCTCAACCTTCGAAGGGTGAGGCAGCATACAGATGGAATTGGGATTCACCTCTAATAATTAGTCCACATAATACTGATAGGCTTTATTTTGCTGCTAATTACTTATTTCAGAGTGATGATAATGGTGACTCTTGGAAGAAAATCAGTCCTGATCTTACAAGAAATGAGGACAGAAATAAGATAAAAGTAATGGGAAAGATATGGAGTGTTGACGCAATATTTAAGAATGTGTTTACATCCCCGCTTGGGACAATAGTAGCTTTAGATGAGTCTCGATTACAAGAAGGTCTGCTAGTAGTTGGAACTGATGATGGTCTAGTCAGAGTGAGTAGAGACAATGGAACTTCATGGGAGAAACATGAGAATTTCCCAGGAGTACCTCAAATGGCATACGTTACTGATGTAATTACTTCAAAACACGATGTAAATACTATCTATGTCTCATTTAACTATCACAAGTATGGTGATTTCACACCATATTTAGTTATGACTAATGATGGAGGTAAAACATGGAGAGAGATTAGTTCAAATATCCCTGAAAATAACTTTATTTGGACAATCGTAGAAGATCATTTAAATCCTAATTTATTATTTTTAGGGACAGAATTTGGAATGTTTTACTCTCTAGATATGGGTAATTCATGGAGAGAATTTAAAAATGTTCCGACAATACCAATAAGAGATTTAGAAATTCATGAAGAGGAAGATGACTTGGTAGCTGCATCTTTTGGTAGAGGATTTTATATTGTAGATGACTACTCTCCTATAAGAGAGTATTCTAGTCAAATTGACGGACAGCTTGCACATCTTTTCTCAGTCAAATCAACTTATCAGTATATAGTCGCCGCACCTGAAAAAACTGCAACTGGTCATAACTTTTTTACATCTCCTAATCCTCCATATGGTGTTAAATTATCTTATTATCTAGGAAATAGTATCCTCTCAAAGTTTGAAGAAAGGCAAAATAATGAAAAGGCTAAATTTAGTAAAGGTGAAACTATCGATTATCCAACTGCAAAAAATCTTGAGGATGAGGCTAAAGAGAAATCACCAAGAGTGTACTTAACAATAACAGATAATTCAGGAGAAGTTGTAAGACGAATTAATGCCAGCGAGAGGAGGGGATACCATGAGACGTACTGGGATTTGAGAACTTTCTCTCAGAGAAATATAGAAACAGAAAATAATTTTTCTGGACCACTGGTTCCGCCTGGAGTATATAATGTACATCTAGAAAAATTTGAAGATGATAATATTACCTCCTTAACTGAAAAAATTTCCTTTGAGATTGAACAATTGGGAAGTAAATCCTCAATTGAGGATAGAAGGCAGTTGTACTCATTTCAGTTAGCTTTTGATAAGCTCCAGTCAGATGTAAATAAATTAGTAAGTGATATTGAGAAATCAATTGAGTTAGTAGATGGACAGATAAATACTTCATTAAATACTTCATCTCATTCTAATTTAGAACTTCTAAATAAGAAAAGAGGTGACCTTATGGATTTAAAAATGACTCTAACTGGATCTAGAAATTTAAATTATGCAGATGTTTTCTCTGGGTCCCCTCCTTCAGTAGAAAGGAGATTAGGAAATATGAGTTGGGAGCTTTTTAACACAACTTCGAAGCCAACTGACACTCATCTTATGACTTTTGATATTTCTAAAGAAAGATATGAGGAAGTGTTAAAATCATTCAAAGAATTAATGGATTAAAGTATTTATTAAAGAATTTTTCATAATTGGATAATTTCTTTGATTAATTATAGAAGTGCAGCACCAAAAACTCCAGCACTATCTCCGAGCTTAGGTCTTAGTATTGGAGTCTTAAAGGTAGGGTTAAAGACATATTTCTTAAGCTCTTTGTAACCATCTGTATATAATTCATTTACATTACTTAGACCACCCCCTAAAACTATAACATCAGGATCAAAGATATTTACTACGTTACTAAGCCCTTTCCCAAAGTGTTTGATTAATCTCTTGAGAGTTTTTTTTGCGTGGCTATCTCTCTCTCTTAAAGAATAGATATCTTCAAATTTTAAGTTTTTACCAGATATTTTATTATAGTAAACTTGAAGTGCTTTGCCTGAAATAACAGACTCAACACATCCACTTTTTCCACAGTAACATTCATCTCCCGAGTCAGTAACAATAGTGTGGCCCCATTCTCCACCAATACCTTGTCTTCCATAAACTGTCTTGCCATCAATTATAATTCCGCCACCTACTCCTGTGCCAATAATTACTCCAAATACATTTTTTGCATTTGGGTACTTATCTCTCACAGAACCAAGAAGAGTTTCAGCTAGTGCAAAGCAGTTAGCATCATTTTGAATAAGTACCTTCTTATCTAGCACTTTAGCTAAGTCCTTCTGAATTGGCTTCCCATTAAGACACTGTGAATTAGAGTTTTTTAGAAATCCAGTTTCTGGGTCAATAGTTCCTGGAGTACCAATTCCTAACTTTTTGAAAGTATAGCCAACTTTTTCTTCGATATGTAAAACTAGATAAGAAATATTTTTTATAACTTGATCATATCCCCTGTATTCTTCAGTATCCACTCTATGTCTTATAATTTCTTCTGGATTTTCTCTAGATTTTAAAACAATTCCTTCAATTTTAGTTCCTCCTAAATCTATGCCTAATAACATGATAATTACTTTATATTTACGAAGTAAAAATATCAAACTATGGACAAGAAAAAAATATTTAATTGGTCAATAACTGTTGCTCTTGCTGGATTTCTTTTTGGATTTGATACAGTTGTTATAAGTGGAGCAAATCTTCCTATTAAAGAGTTATGGAATACCTCACCAATTTTTCACGGAGTCTTTATCATGTCAATGGCACTTTGGGGAACTGTACTAGGTTCATTGTTTGGGTCCGTCCCCTGCGATAAATTTGGGAGGAAAAATACACTTATTTGGATTGGAATCTTATTCTTTGTTTCGGCTGTTGGCTCAGCAATTGCGTGGGATCCGTACTCTTTCTCTTTCTTTAGATTTATTGGGGGAGTTGGAGTTGGTGCCTCTACAGTTGCTTCACCTACATATATCTCAGAAATTTCAAATAAAGAGAGTAGAGGAAAGCTAGTTGCTCTTTACCAGTTTAATATTGTGCTTGGTATACTTATTGCTTACTTCTCTAATTATCTACTACAAGGAGTAGGTGGGGATATTGACTGGAGATATATGCTAGGTATAGAGGCTGTTCCTGCTCTTATATACATACTTTTTGTACTAAGAGTTCCTAACAGCCCAAGATGGTTAATATTATTCAGAGGAGATGAGTTAAAAGCGAAAGAGATTTTACTTCAGATATACCCTGAATCTGAGATTTCAGATAGAGTAGCTCAGATTAAAAATTCTGTAGAAAAGAAAAGTTCTTCAATTTTTTCTGGAGCTTTTAATTTTCAGATTTCACTTGCTTTCTTTATAGCATTTTTTAATCAACTCTCTGGAATAAATTTTGTTCTTTATTATGCCCCTGAGATACTTCAAAGTGCTGGTCTTGCAGCTAGTGATTCTTTAATAAGCTCGGTTTCTATTGGTTTTGTAAACCTAATTTTCACTATGTTTGGTCTTAGGCTTATAGATAAGTACGGAAGAAGATATCTCATGAAAATTGGTTCAGTAGGGTATATAGTTTCTCTAATAAGTATTGGAGTTTGTTTTATATACTCACTAAACTCTTATCTACTTTTATCATTTATTTTAGTATTTATTGCCTCTCATGCTATTGGGCAAGGAACTGTTATATGGGTATTTATATCTGAAATTTTTCCTAATAGCTTAAGGGCTAAGGGTCAGTCTCTTGGGACAGCTACTCACTGGATATTTGCAGCGCTTATAACTGCTCTTACACCTTACGTAATTAATTTATTAGGAAATAACCCAGGTTTGATTTTTTATTTTTTTGGGGGAATGATGGTACTTCAACTATTTTTTGTACTACAAATTATGCCAGAGACTAAAGGAATCTCTCTAGAGAAGATGAAGTTTAATTCGTAGTTTCTTTCTTCTTTCCAAAGAGCTTTCTAAATAACATCATTACTGGATCATAGAATCTATCAACAACTCTCTCTTTGAGAGGAATAATTGCATCGTCAGTAATTTGAATTTCTTCTGGACATACTTCCGTACAGCATCTTGTTATATTGCACATTCCTGAACCATGAACATCTTTAATTTCTTCAATTCTATCAGCTCTATCCATAGGATGCATCTCTAGACTTGCAAGTCTTGTCATGAATCTTGGCCCAGCGAACTTATCTTTACCTTCATTATCTCTGATAACATGACACATATTTTGACACAGATAACACTCTATACATTTTCTGAAGTGCTGGACTCTGTCAACATCTTTTTGCATCATAACAAAACCCTTCTCAGTATCTTTCTTGGAAGGTGAGAATGGCTTAATTTTTTGATTTTGCTCATAATTCCATGATACATCAGTAACAATATCTTTTATTACAGGAAATGATTTGAGTGGTGTTATAACAACAGCCTTATCTTCATCTAACTCATTCATTCGAGTCATACAAGCAAGTCTTGGCTTTCCATTTATCTCGACACTACAAGAACCACATTTTCCTGCTTTACAATTCCATCTACATGCTAGGTCATTTGCTTGGTCAGCTTGAATTCTATGTATAGCATCCAATACAACCATACCCTCAGAAACTTCACACTTATAACTTACAAGTTCTCCTCTCTCATCATCTCCTCGATAAATTTTAAAGTCTCTCTCTGCCATATATTTATTTTTGATGATCTAATTTAACTTCTTTTTCAAGATCTTCTATAGAAGAATCAGCAATTCTTTTAAGTTCAGGATCAGGTTGTGATCTTTTTACTTTAACAGTTTCCATCTCACCTTTCTTTCCTTTTCTATTAATAATGTTGTACTCTAACCACTCTTTTCTTTCTGATGGGAAGTCTTCACGAGTATGAGCTCCTCTACTTTCCTCTCTCAACAAAGCAGATTTTGCTACTGCCTCAGATGAAATTAATAAGTTTCGTAGAGCTAGGGCCTCGTGCCATCCTGGATTAAACTGGCTTGTACCTGCTGCCTTAACATTCTTGAACTGAGACTTTAAGTTGTCAATTTTCTCAATACCATCCTCTATTTCCTTTCTAGTTCTTATTATTCCAACATTATACTGCATATTTTTTTGTAAATCTTCGTGGATAAGGTATGGGTTATTTCCTTTCTCTCTGTTTAGTATTGATGTTGCACCCTGAATAATCTTTCTGATATCATCATCATTTGATTTAGGCATTGATTTAAGCTTTTTAGAGTATCTGGCAGCTTGAACGCCAGAAATATTGCCAAATACTAGTAAGTCAGAAAGTGAGTTTCCTCCAAGTCTATTTGCTCCGTGCATTCCTCCAGCGGCCTCTCCACATGCAAAAAGTCCTTCAACTGTTGTCATTGAGGTCTCAGCATCAACTTTTATTCCCCCCATGAAATAGTGGCATGTCGGTCCAACTTCCATAGGTTCTTTGGTAATATCTAGCTCAGCTAGTACCTTAAACTGATGATACATTGAAGGGAGTTTTCTTTTGATGTCATCTGCAGATCTCTGAGACGCGATATCTAGATAAGCTCCACCATGTACAGAGCCTCTTCCAGCTTTCACTTCAGTATTTATTGCTCTTGCAACAACGTCTCTAGTTAATAATTCAGGGGGTCTTCTAGCACTTTTATCTCCTTTGAGCCATCTAGCGGCCTCTTCTTCTGTGTCTGCTGTCTCGTTAGCAAATTTTTCAGGGATGTAGTCAAACATAAATCTTTTCCCTTCACTATTTTTCAATATACCACCTTCACCTCTCACTCCTTCGGTAACAAGAATACCCTTTACAGATGGAGGCCAAACCATTCCTGTAGGGTGGAACTGATTGAATTCCATGTCAATAAGTTCTGCGCCAGCTTCATAAGCCATTCCATATCCATCTCCAGTATATTCCCAACTATTAGAGGTAACTTCCCACGATTTTCCTGCACCACCTGTAGCAAAAATGAGAGATTTAGTTTCGAAAATGATAAATTCTCCAGTCTCTCTATACATACACACTATACCAGAAACTTTCCCAGTAGAATCTTTCAGTACATCAAGTGCAGTACATTCCATATGAATATCTATTCCCTGGTGAATTCCATGATCCTGTAAGGTTCTAATCATCTCAAGACCAGTCCTATCACCGACGTGTGCTAATCTTGGGTATCTGTGTCCTCCAAAATTCCTCTGATTTATAAGTCCTTCTTTAGTCCTGTCAAAAACTGCTCCCCAGTGCTCAAGCTCCCTCACTCTCTCTGGAGCATTTTTTGCATGAATCTCTGCCATTTTCCAGTTATTAAGCATTTTACCACCTCTCATGGTATCTCTGAAGTGTATTTTCCAATCATCTCTGTTGTCAACATTACCTAGTGCTGCAGCCATCCCACCTTCAGCCATAACTGTATGAGCTTTTCCTAATAGTGATTTACATACCAGTCCTACTCGTATTCCTTCTTCCTGAGATGCTGATATCGCTGCGGATAATCCTGCCCCTCCAGCACCTATAACTAGGACGTCAAACTGTAACCTCTTAATTCCTGATATATCTAGCATATTATATTCCCCAAGTGTTTAAGTCATTAATTATTCCCATAGAAACTAATCTCACGTACACGTCAGAAAGACCGACCCAAACTAGACTAAGCCACGCAAATAACTGATGTCTTCTATTTAAAAATGTAACTATTTTCCAGTTGCTGTGTGTCACTTTATCGTGGTATAAACTGCATGAGTAACAGTCTAGATTTCCACCTATCAGATGTCTAATAGAGTGACATCCAAAAGTATAACATCCCAGAAGGATAGGATTTACAGTAAGTACGAAAGTACCAACACCAAATCCAAACTCTCCATTATTAAAGAATGCTAGAAATGCATCATAGCTAAGAATGAAAATAAAAATAACAGCAAAGTACATTGCGTATCTATGAATATTTTGAAATAGTAAAAGTCCTCTCTCTCCATCGTATCTTTTTCCTGAATTAAAAGCATTTATTTTTCCATTAGTTATAGCTGAAACTTGGGATGGTAACCCTTTGATAGGCTGAACAGCACAAGCAGGTGGATTTAAGGAAAATGCTCTATAGTATGCCTTTCTGTAGTAGTAACAGGTAAATCTAAAAGAAAGTGGAAATATTAATATAAGCCATGCTGGTGATTGTCCAGGTAGCCAACTTAACCATTCAGGCCAGCTCCCAAGAAGTGAAAAATCAAGTGGAGGTACTCCCGGTTTTGTCGAGTCAATATAGACAGTAGGAGAGTAGAAAGGTGAGAGATAACCTCCAAAACCTTCACTTCCACCGCTCCACCAGAAATATTCTCCTTGCCATGCAGCCCAGGTAGAATATACTACAAAGGAAAGAAGGCCTAGTAATACGAGAAGGGGTGATATCCACCACTTATCTTCTCTCAATTTATCAGTTAATAAGTCCTTTTTTAGCATATTTTCTTAGAAACTCAGACAAATATAAATCCCAAAATCTATGAAACAAAAAGTTTAAAAAATTAAATTGCAGAAGATTTTATTTCTTTAATTAAGAAAAAAAATATGAAGAAATTATTCATTTTTCTGTCTGTCTCAATTATTCTAAATTCTTATGCTTTTGGTCAAGATACTGTTAAAATTTCGACTTATAACTTACTAAGATATGGGTCAGGAACTGATAGAAATTCTGATTTTAGAAAAATCATAAATTATATTGACGCAGATCTTTACATTACTCAAGAGTTAACTAGTAATGCAGGGGTATCTAATTTTTTAAATAATGTGTTAAATTTTGAATCAGATAATTTTCTTTCAGCAAAATTTTATGATAATACTGACATTGATCAGGCACTATTTTTTAATAAAAACATTTTTGAAATTGTCTCAACATCTCAAATAACTGGTGATCCAAGAAATATTATTGTCTATAGACTCAGACATATTTCTACTGGAAAATCATTTTTTGTGTTTAATCTGCATCTGAAAGCATCTTCTGGCTCTTCTAATGAGCAGAGGAGATTACAGCAGATAATTGAGCTAAAAAATTTTACTCAGCAGATGAATGAAGATCATTTCTACGTTGTAGCTGGTGACTTTAATATTTACTCAACTAATGAGCCAGCATATCAGAAATTTTTTGAGTCAACCTCTACAGGTTTTGGTAAATTTAATGACTTAGTTAAAGTAGAAGGAAAATTTAATAACCCTGAATTTGCAGAATATCATACTCAGTCACCAAGAACCTCTCAGTTCGGTGGAGGAGCTACTGGAGGGATGGATGATAGGTTTGATTATATTCTCTTCTCAGACTCACTTATAGAAAGTAATAAGACATTTGTCATTGATCAATCGTATAAGGTGATAGGTAATGATGGAAATCATTATGACATGGCAATAAATATTGCCCCTAATAATTCAGTATCACAAGATCTAGCTGATGCTCTTCATGATGCATCAGATCACTTACCTGTCTCAGTTGATATAGTTTTTAGTAATGAGGTTGTAGTTCCAAATAATTATCCTCCAGTAGGAAATGATACCATATTCACTTTAAATGAAATGCCAGTAAATAATTCTTTAGTAGGAACTGTTCTAGCTGAAGATCCTGAGGGAGATGAGTTATCTTTCTCTATTATTTCTGGAAATGAAGAAAATTTTTTTAATATCAATAATAATGGGGAAATAAGAGTTGCTGAGGGGAGTTCAATATCTTTTGAAAATTATAAGGAGTTTATACTTATAGTAGAAGTTTCAGATGGAGAATTAAAGGAAAACATTCAAGTTATTATCACAGTTATAGAAAATCCTCCTCTTGCTATTGAAAATTTTATAAATAAAGACATTACTATCTACCCAAATCCATTCAATAATTACCTGACAATTAATACAATAGATGAGATCAGAGATGTTAAGCTATTTGATACCAACGGGAAAATTATTTTTGAAAAGTCTAGGATAAAAGGAGATTTTAAAATCAAGTTCCAAAACCAAAATCAGGGTGTTTATTATATTTCATTTAGAGAAAAAAATGATTTTTATAAAATAAGAGTAATAAAAAAGGACCTTTAAAAGGCCCTTCTTTATTTAGCTTGGTATTAACTTTTACTCTTTCAAGAATTTAACTTTTGTGTTTCCTTTATCAAATTCTAGATTAAGTATATAAAGTCCTTTATTAAATGATTTAATATCAATTTTAAGGTATTGTAATTTCTGTCCAATACTCATGGTCTGAATCACTTTTCCATTTAAATCATTTACTACATAAGATTCAAGCATCATAGATTTATCTAACTCTACTTTTAAAATTTCTGTGGCAGGGTTTGGATAAACTTTATTTATAAATGATACTCTCTCAACAAATAGAGGTAACTCACAACCTGTAGCATCTACAGCAGCTCCACTAGGTGTTTCAGAACACTCATCTAAGTCATCAGTTACTCCATCACCGTCAGTATCTTTCTGTGAGTCAGCACATCCGTTTTCATCTACTGTAGCACCCTCAGGAGTGTCATCACATTCATCGTACTGGTTGGCAACGCCGTCACCATCAGTGTCAAATGACACGTTGTCATTCATTAATCCTGGAGAGAAAGAAAGTCCACTAGCAGTAGATTCATGAAGAACAAAGTTTCCAGTAACATCTGGATCTCTAGTAACAGATTGTTGTTGATTTCCTCTTAAGTCATTATTTGCACCATGACTTATTGATCCATATTCTAAGATAATTACCTCATTTCCTAAGTTATCTTTCACAACAATCAAGTCTCCACCATTATTTAGACCAATAATTCCTGTTGATGCAGTATCAACAAGTGGATGGTCTAAGTTAACAGGTAATCCTCCTCCAAAAACAACATAAGGCAAACCTGCTGGTAGAATAGATCCTTCAGGGAAGGTGTGTCTTAACCCAGTTCTATCCCAAATTTCAAATCCACTTAAATCCATAGATTCGTTACCTGAATTTATTAATTCAATAAATTCGTCTTCAGATCCATCTCTTATGCCGTCTCCATTTGCATCACCTTCGACCTCAGCGGTATTTTGATCATCTACTGGAGGATCAGATAAGAACTCATTTAATATAAGAGCAGTTGACTCGTAGTCATCATTATCAATTTCTAAAGTAAAAGTTGAATTACTTCCAATAGTAGCAT
>JAYPDR010000013.1:0-5868 GCA_038125345.1 Marinoscillum sp.
TAGTTCTACTTTTTAATGATTGGAGAAACTTTTAAAACCCTCCACTTCTTGATGGTGCTCCTGATTACACCAGAGAAAGATTTGAGGAAGATCAAAGTGAATTTTTGGAGTTAAAAGAAAGATTACATTCATTTGATATAGATAACTGGCCAATAAAAGAACAGGTTGACTGGCACATAGTAAGAGCTGAAATGAACGGGTATGACTTTAATTATAGAGTCCTGAAGCCTTGGGAAAGAGATCCAGCATTTTACCAGACAATATGGATGTATCAGAGCGATGTTCCTGCCCACGAAGGACCAACAAATCACGGAGTCCTTGAATTCTGGATGTATGACATCCCTCTAGACATAGAGTCTGAAAAAAAGATACTAAAGGAATTAAAATCTATTACCCCATTTCTAGAGCAGGCGAGAAAAAACTTGATAGGAAATGCCAAAGAGTTGTGGGATGCAGGGATCCAAAATCTTAGACAGCAAAGAGATAATTTAATTGTTATAAAAACATCTCTTAACCTTGATGCTGCTAATATAATTAATGATGAAATAGGTGTAGCAATAAACTCAACTGATAATTTTATAAGTTGGTTAGAAGAAGAGTCAAAGAATAAGACTGGGCCATCGGGAATAGGAAAAGAAAATTATACTTGGTACCAACAAAATGTCCATCTCCTACCTATGACCTGGGAAGATGAGGTTAGGTTATTACAAAGAGAGCTAGATAGAGCCTGGTCATCACTAAAACTTGAAGAGCATAATAACAGAAGTTTACCAGAACTCAAGCCAGCAAATACAGAAGATGATTTTAAGATTTTGACAGAAAAAGGAGTAAGAAGATTCATTGACTTTATAAAAGAAAAAGAAATTATGCCTTTTAAAGATAATATGGAACCAGCCCTCAGAGAACGCATGGGAAAATATGTTCCTGAAGATGAGAGAAATTTCTTCAATATAGGACTTCATATCGATCCTTTACCACTTTACTCCCATTTTGTTCATTGGTTTGATCTAGCTGAGATGAGAGATAATCCGCACGAGAGCCCAATCAGAAGAGATGCCCTACTCTACAATATATTTGACACTAAAAATGAGGGATATGCTACAGGAGTTGAGGAGATGTTTATGCATGCAGGGCTTTATAATGACAGCCCAAGGTCAAAAGAGATAGTTTGGATAATGATTGCCCAAAGGGCAGCAAGAGGATTAGGATCACTTTATGCTCACTCGAACGAGATGACAATGCTAGAAGCTGGTGGAGTACATGTAAAGTGGACTCCTAGAAGATGGATGAACAGAGAACCTCACCTCCTTCAGTTTGAGCAGCATCTCTACCTCAGACAGCCTGGTTACGGTACTTCATATATTACAGGGAAATACATGTTAGAAAAAATTTTAGCAGAGTATGCCGAGAAACTTGAGAAAGAAAATAAAGAATTTACCTTAAGAGAGTTTTTCAAGAACTTTAATGAGGCTGGTAATATCCCAGTAAGCCTAGTCAGGTGGGAGATGTTAGATAAAATAGATTAGTATGCATAGAGTAATTGTTTTAGAAAAAAATAAAATATCACTTATTGACTCAAAAGATAATACCACGAAGTGGTCTATTGAGGATAAAAACAAGATGGTGAGCACTTACAGGCTTGATAATTACATATTCCTCTATACCTTCAATGGTTGGACAAAAATGTACACATCTCTTATAAATATCGATACAGGTGAATTCTATTGGAGAGACAAAGAATTAAATGCTGCAAGTAATTGTATAGCCAAGGATAATAAACTTTTCTATGTCGATAAATCATTTAATATAGTGGTGATGGAAATTGAGTCTGGAAATATGATAATGGAAGAAAAGTACACTTATAAAAAGTGGTATTCATCCGTTTATCCTCAACTTGTCGTCTACGGAGATAGAGTCATTGCATTTACTAAAAAAAATACAGTCAGGATTGATCTGAATTCAAAAAAATTAGTTGATTATAACTTCAGAAATCTTGACTTAAAAGACGTCTTATCAATGTCAGATAGATATAATATAACAGTAAACAGGTATACATCATCTGGATCAGGTGGAGATACTTTTATGTACGGAGCCTATGCTGCAGATGCAGGTGGATACGTTGGTGGTGATGCTGGCGGTGGAGGCGGTGGAGATGGTGGAGGTAGCTAAAATTCATTTTCAACTCCCAAACCAAACAAAGCAAAATCATATTTTACTGGGTCTAGTTTATCAAATGACCTTAAACTTTTATCAAGTTCATTAAGAGTTAATAAGTCGTTAGTTTTTCTTTTCACTATTCCTATTTTTTGAGATATTCTAAGTGTATGAGTATCTAAAGGACAAGATAGCTTTGATTTAGGAATATTTTTCCATAAGCCTAAATCTACGTTACAGTCTCTTACCATCCACCTGATAAACATATTAATTCTTTTACAGGATGATTTTTTTAATGGATTAGATATGTGTTTCAGCGTCCTCTCTGGAAATTCTATTGAAAAAAATATATCCCTAAATCGACTTATAGACTCAAACATTTTATCTTCATTCTCTCTCGAAAAAAATAGCTTTTCGAGCCCTCCATGATTTAAATAAATATTTTTAAGAGAATAAATGAAAAATCTCAAGTCATCTGAATTAAATGTCCTGTGAACAAATGAGATTCTATCAATTTGTTTTTTGTTTGCATTTATGATAAAATCATATGGAGCATTACCCATGATACTCATAATCTTATTAGCATTATTAATAATCATTCTTCTATTACCCCAAGAGATAACAGATGTTAGAAATGCTGAGATCTCGATATCTTCTCTTAAATTAAATTTATGAGGGATTTGTATAGGATCTTTCTCAATAAATGATTTCGTGTTGTACTTCAAATACATCTCATCTAAAAAGTTTTTTAAATCTTTGTTTGAATTAAAACGTTTCATTTCCTATGTTAAGAGACCTAACCTATAAAAATATAGAGATTGAAAAAGAAATTACAAATCTAATTGGGAAGGAATACTCTTTTCTCAATAAAATTAAAAAAGGAGGAGTTGGATCAGCAAAAATATTAATTAAAAGGTCTGATAATGATATTTACTCTTTACTAAATGTCTCTAATGATTTGAATGAGTGTAATATTGAATTAAGAGAGAAAGGTATAATTATTTACTTTAAGTCTAAACAATCTACTTATGGTTTAGCTATTCCATTTTACAAACTCACATTATTTAAAGTAGACAGTGATCATTACACTATTAGCTATGAAAAATACTTTCTTAAGCTAAGAATAAAAAGTAGTTCCGACCACAAATTCTTTAAAAAAATATCAGAAAATAAAGCTTTTTTTCTTAAGAGTTCCTCCTTAAATTAATTTAGCTTCAGAGTCACCTCAAGCTCAATATCATCTAAAATTAATTTATCTCCAAGGTTTTCAAAAAATGATCCAGATCTAAATCTTACATTATAGAGTGATCTATCAAAGGTCAGACTAGAAGTTAATAAGTCATCCTTTACATCAGCTTGAAATGAGATAGGATGAGATATTCCTTTAATAGTAAGAACACCCTCAACTTGGTAAGTATTATCTGAAGTCTTTTTTGATCCAGTTGCTTTGAGAGTTGAAGTACTAAACTTATCAACTGAGAAAAAATCATCAGATCTAAGATGCCCTGCTAACTTATCTGCCCACTCTCCTTGTAAATCCTCAACTAGTAAAGATTCCATATCTACAACAACCTCTCCTGAGATTTGATCATTATCAATAGAAATATTACCAGATGCAATACTTAATTTACCATAGTGAGTCTTAGTAGTTAACTCTTTACCAGTCCACTTTATAAAACTCTCTTTAGTATTTACTGATCTCTCATTAGAAAATGAACTTTCAGTAAATAAAATCATTATAAGAATTAATATATATTTCATTGCTATATTTTATTATTTGCGTGAGAACCATCACAGTACCCATTAGGATTCTGAGTGTTTCCACATTGACATAATGGTTTATTTTTCATATTTATTATAACGAATAATTTATAATTTAGATACAAGGTTAGAAGTTTTTACATATCGAGAATATAAGCAAAAACTAATGGAGCGACTATTGTTGCATCACTCTCAATTATAAATTTCGGAGTATCTACATCAAGTTTTCCCCAAGTAATTTTCTCATTAGGGACAGCACCCGAGTATGAACCATAACTTGTAGTTGAATCACTTATCTGACAGAAATATGACCAAGATGGAATATCAGTAATTTCTAAATCTTGAGAGAGCATAGGAACAACACATATTGGAAAATCTCCTGCTATTCCTCCACCAACCTGAAAAAACCCTACCCCTTTATCAGAATTTAGTTTATACCAGGCTGAGAGATCTACCATATACTCAATACCACTCTTCATAATATTTTTATCAACATTTCCCCTAATAACATGGCTAGCAAAAATATTTCCAAGTGTACTATCTTCCCAACCAGGCACAATAAGTGGAATTTTATTTTTAGCAGCAGTTAAAACCCATGAATTTTTTGGATCAATTTCATAATATTTTTGAAGTTTTCCATCTAAAAGAATTTTATAGAAGTATTCATGAGGAAAATATCTTTTCTTTTGATCAGATGCTTTGACCCACTCATCTAGAAAAACTTTCTCTAATTTTCTAAATGCTTCCTCTTCAGGAATACAGGTATCTGTAACTCTATTAAGCCCCTCTTCTAAAAGCTCTTTCTCTTGCTCAGGACTGAGGTCTCTATAATTAGGTATTCTTCTGTAGTGAGTATGAGCTACAAGATTCATTATATCTTCCTCAAGATTTGCACCAGTACAAGAGATTATGTGTACTTTTTCTTTTCTAATCATCTCTGAGAATATCTTACCTATTTCAGAGGTGCTCATTGCACCAGCTAAAGAGACAAGCATCTTATTCCCTTTTTTAAGTTGATCCTTATATGATTTTGCGGCATCAAGAAGAGACGCAGAATTAAAATGTAAAAAATACTTTTCTAAGAAATTTGAAATATGTCTATCCATTTATAAAAATTTATAAGTTATCATCTTATAGTAGAGCTTAGAGCATAAAAAGTCTGGACTTTTATTTGTGGAATTTGGTGAGAGCTCAACAATATCAAAACCTACTACATTTTTTCTCTCAAATACTAATCTTAAATAGTTAATTATCTCATACCAAAGCATTCCTCCAGGCTCAGGGGTTCCAGTAGATGGCATAATAGATGGATCAAGGACATCTACATCTAAACTTATATATACATCATCTGTAAGCTTATCCAAAGATTTATTTACCCATAAATTATCTTTATTCATATCCTCAGCAAAGAAAATATTTTCGTCATTTATACCTCTCTCAGAAATATCCATTGACCTTATACCAACCTGGACTAGGTTTGTAGTCATACTTGCCTCATACATAGCACACGCATGGCTATATTTTGTTCCACCATACTCTTTCCTAAGGTCAGAATGAGCATCTAGTTGAAGAACACTTAGATTTTTATATTTTTCTGAGAAGGCACGAATAGAACCAATAGAAATTGAGTGTTCACCACCAAAAAGAGTTAAAAACTTATCCATCTTGAGAAAGTCATTTACTTTGCTATACACAGCATCTGTCATAGCAGAAGGTGATAACTTCTCAACATCTAAGTTCTCAACATAAACACCTTTCTTATATATTTCAGAAGAGGTCTCAATATCGAAAAGCTCCATATTTGCAGAAGCCTCTAAAAATGCACTTGGTCCCTTATATGTACCACTTAGCCAAGATGTAGTTTTGTCATAAGGTACAGTGAGAAGACAAATTTTTGAATTAATCTTATCTAGACGCACACCCAGGACTAGGAGGTTTAGATGTGTATATGAC
>JAYPDR010000013.1:5878-17429 GCA_038125345.1 Marinoscillum sp.
TGAATTAATCTTATCTGAAAAATTTTCTGGTAAATCTCCGAAATTTAAAGCCATTTTAGATTTTTAGATTTTTAGAATAATACACTGTATGCAAATAAAATGGAATAAGAAATAATCCAATAATAAAAAACACAAGTGCAAAGGTATGAGCATGATTTACAGAAAACATTTCACTTAACATCCAAGATGAGTTCGCTGCGAGCCAGACTGTTAATAACACATTTTCATAGCGAGAGAGCTTACTTTCAGAATAATAAATAAGTAGTAATGAAATTAAGATTGTTATTATAGCAAATGATAGTGATAAATACTTGAAAGAAGTATAAGCTTCATAATTTAAACCAAAAAACCAGGCACTATCCTTAATTATCCATAAAGGAAAGTGAATGTAAAAAAAATATAAGAGTATTCTTTTGTTCAATTTTCATAAATAACTTTCGAATTAACTCTCTTTTTTTTAAAAAAACTAAAAATTATTTTAATTTTTTTTACAGTTATTTCTCATTAGTTTCAGGTAATGAAACCATTGCCGTTTATTCTTTTTTTTCTTTTACTATCATGCAGCCAAGAAAAAGTCTTTATACATGACATATCATCAGCTAAAAAACCGTGGACGAAAGAAATAAATAATTTAAAAAAAGACTTGGATTTTTCATTTGCTATAATTTCAGATTTGAATGGCGGAGAGAGAGAAGGTGTATTCAGTGATGCCGTTAATAAGATAAATTTGCTTGTTCCTGATTTTGTTTTAAGTGTAGGTGATTTAATTGATGGTGGGACAGAAAACGATTCTATTCTTACATATGAGTGGGAAAGTTTTGATTTAAGAGCATCTCAGCTTCATATGCCTTTTTTTTATCTACCTGGGAATCATGATATATCTAACCCAGTAATGAGAGACTTTTGGACTAATAAGTTTGGTAAAAGATACTATCATTTCATATATAAAAATGTTTTGTTTTTAATGATGGACTCTGAAGATTTTAGTAATGATTTTTTTCAGAAGATGTATATAGCTAGAGATAATGCTCTTAAAATTATAAATGGAGAGACAGAAGGTATTTATGAGGAGACAGAATACTTTAAAATGGAGCAGAGAGTATATGGGGAATTTAGTAATGATCAAATAAATTACTTTACTGAAGTGTTAAATAAATATTCTAATATTAGATGGATTTATTTACTTATGCATAAACCAGTATGGATGAAAGAAAATAGTGAGTTTCAAGAAATTGAAGATGTTTTAAAGGATAAAAATTATACTGTAATAAATGGTCATTTACATTCTTTCGCTCACAAGTCAATAAATGATAATTCCTATATTACCCTAGGGACTACAGGTGGAAGCCAGAAAGGAGGTGACTCAAACGCATTCGATCATTTCACTTTAGTAAAAATAAAAGAGAATATACCTATTATGTCTCATATCAAATTAGATGGAATTCTAAATTTTGAAGGAAAAAACTAATTAACACTATAAGAAAAACCCATCAAATGATGGGTTTTAATTTCGCAGTCCCTAGGGGAATCGAACCCCTGTTTCCAGGATGAAAACCTGGCGTCCTAACCCCTAGACGAAGGGACCATTTCGGATGCAAATATAAAGGAGTGATCAAAAATTTATAAATGTTTTAAAGAAAATAATTTGATAATAGATATTTATTTGATTTGATGACAATGATTTTTAGTTTTGCAGAAATATAAAGAATAAATTATGAGTAAGATTAATATAGCTATAAATGGATTTGGAAGAATTGGAAGACTTGTATTTAGGGCAGCAGTTAATAATCCTAATATTAATATTGTTGGAATAAATGACCTAATAAGTCCAGAATACATGAGCTATATGCTTAGATATGACACCACTCATGGGAGATTTGATGGTGATGTTTTAGTTGACGGAAATGATTTAGTTGTCAATGGAAATAAAATCAGAGTTACAAGTGAAAGAGATCCTTCAAACTTAAAGTGGAATGAAATAAATGCAGACTATATTGTTGAATCTACTGGCCTATTTTTAACAAAAGATTCAAGTAAGGGCCATATACAATCTGGAGCTAAAAAAGTTATAATGTCTGCTCCATCAAAAGATGATACACCTATGTTTGTTATGGGTGTAAATCACTTATCATATTTATCTGATATGGATTTTGTTTCAAATGCATCTTGTACAACAAACTGCTTAGCTCCCATGGCTAAAGTGTTAGATGATAATTTTGGAATAGAAAGTGGCTTAATGACAACTGTTCATGCAGCAACTGCCTCTCAAAAAATCGTTGATGGACCTTCAATGAAAGACTGGAGAGGGGGAAGAGCTGCATTTTCAAATATTATACCTTCTTCAACTGGAGCTGCAAAAGCCGTCGGAAAAGTTATTCCAAGCTTAAATGGAAAATTAACTGGAATGGCATTCAGAGTACCTACAGTTGATGTCTCTGTTGTTGATTTAACTGTAAACTTAAGCAAAGAAACTAGTTACGAAGAAATTTGTAATGTTATGAAAAAAGCATCTGAAAATGAGCTATCTGGAATTTTAGGGTATACAGATGAATCTGTTGTGAGCTCTGATTTTCTAGGTGATTCAAGAACTTCTATTTTTGATGCTGACGCAGGTATAATGTTAAACAGTAAGTTTGTTAAACTTGTTAGTTGGTATGACAATGAATGGGGATATTCTTCTAAGGTAGTTGAACTTATTGAACATATTAGCTCAGTGAAAAACTAAATAATTACTATATTATTTTCTCTCATTTCCTGAATAGATTTATCAATATCATTTTTATTAATACCTCTACAGCACTTAAGTATTACTCTAGTTTGGAAACCTTCCTTTGATGAATCAATTGCTGAAAATTTTACGCAGTATTCTGTAGCTAAACCAACACAATCAACCTTATCTATATTTTTACTTTTTAGATATTCAGACAAAAGAGTTGAAGCACCTCTTGCATTATCAAAAAAACCACTATAGCTATCAATATCTTTGTCCATTCCCTTTAATATCACCTTATTAATTTTTGATTTATTCAAACTTTTTGGAAAATCTGATCCATAAGTGTTTTGCACACAATGATCGGGCCATAAAATTTGATTAACTCCATTAACTTTAACAACATCTCCAATATTTTTTTCTTTATGATTAGAGGCAAAACTTATATGATTTTTAGGATGCCAATCTTTCGTTGCTATAACTAGATCGTAATTATCCATAATATCATTTATATTTTCTATTATGAGGTCACCTTCACTAACCTCCAAAGCTCCACCTGGAAGGAAATCATTTTGAACATCTATAATTAAAAGAGCTTTCAATTTCTTAGTTTTAAAATCATTTGTTTTTTTTGATTATAAAGAGTTTCCTCTAAACCTATGGCATATGAATGAGGATTATTTAACCTTTTATGAGAATTATCAAGCATTTCTAAATCCTTCTTTAACTTATTTTTAATAGAAATTAAAGATGGTGCTTTATAAATAAGCCTACCCTTATCAAACACTTTTACTAGGAGTTTTTCACTAGTAAATCTCTTATCAAAAGTTTTAAATCTCGTGGAATCATTAGGATCAATCATTTTATTGTTATCTGAATTAGATTGGACATCAACTATCATATCACCGCTATATAAATCTTTCTTTATAAATCTTAAAACTTGATGAATGCCTGGATTATTTATTTTAATCTTTTGTTCTGAAAGTTTTAGTTTTTTCTCCCACTGACCTTCTGAATTTCTCATAGCTGTTAACTTATAAACAGCTCCAAGAGAAGGGTTATCATATGCTGTTACAAGTTTAGTACCAATTCCCCAGACAGAGATTTTAGATTTTTGACTCTTTAAACTTTCAATTAAAAATTCATCAAGATCATTACTTGCAATAATTTTCACGTAATCTAACCCATTTTTATCAAGTTTTATCCTTGCTTTCTTGCTTAAATAAGCTAAATCTCCTGAGTCAATTCTTATACCTATTAGTTTTTTATTAATTTTTTCAAGCTCTTTACCAATAATAATAGCATTATCTATTCCTTTTAAAGTATTGAAAGTATCTACTAATAAAACACAATTATTGGGCATAGCTTCAGCATATTTTCTAAAAGATTCAATCTCACTGTCAAACGCTAATACCCAGCTATGAGAATGGGTTCCACTAACTGGAATATTAAATAATTTACCAGCTAATACATTTGAAGTTTTAGACGAACCTCCAATAAAAGATGCTCTACTTGCAGATAAAGAACCATCTATTCCTTGGGCTCTTCTTAAACCAAACTCAAGAATTGTTTCTCCTTTGGCACTCAGACTCATTCTTGAAGCCTTTGTTGCAATTAATGTGTTAAAATTAAAAATATTTATCAAAGCAGATTCAACTATCTGACACTGATAAATTGGACCTCTTATATTAATGATAGGTTCATTTGAAAAAATGACTCTTCCCTCCTCTATTGCTTCTACGTCACAAGAAAATTTGAAGGATTGTAAAAATTGTAAAAATTTTTCATTAAACATCTTCTTTCCATCATCTGATTTTAAGGTTTTTAGATATTGAATATCTGAATCTGTAAATCTTAAATTTTTTAAATAATCAATAATTAACTCAAGTCCACAACATACAGCATAACCTGAATTAAATGGATTATTTCTAAAAAACACTGAAAAATTTGATTCTCTAAGATGAAGGTTATTTTTCCAATATCCATAACTCATAGTTAATTGGTAAAGATCTGTAAGAAGAGAAAAGCTTGTTTTATATATTTTGTTTAACATTTTTAAAAAATATTACATTAATTATAACACCAACTGTTACAAGAAACATACCTACATACACCAAAATTGTAAAATTTTCATTAAAGTAAATGCTTCCTACTGCTATTACAAATAAAATTTCCACATAACTAACTATCGAAACTTTTGATATTTCAGTTGACTGATAAGCTCTAGTCATAAAATATTGAGCAAATTGGGTAAGTATTCCTATTGAAATCAAAACAAATAAATCTTCATAAGAGGGAGCAATCCAGTTAAAATAACTAAAAAAACCTCCTACAGGGAAAGCAATCATTGGAAAATATATCATTATAACTAGAGAGTTTTCTTCGTGTTTTAAATGGCGTATAATGCTGTACGCAATAGCTGCACATAAACTACCTCCTGCACCGATTAAAACATAGTATAATGAAATTCTATCATCGAACCCCTGGATTAATAAAATACCAAAAAAAGAAATAAGAAGAAGTATCCACTGTAAAAATGTCATTTTCTCTTGAAGAAAGAATATACCTATTAAGGAAGAAAATAAAGGAGTTAAGTAAATTAAAGTAGAGGCAGTAGCTAATGGAATCTCTTGAATTATAATGAAATAAAGATATAATCCAATTGTTCCAAAAATTCCTCTTAAGGATAATAGAAACCTATTCTTTCCTAGAACCTCAATTTTTTTTCTTTTTAGGATAATAAATGTGATGAAAAAAGAAATAATACATCTGAAAAAAACAACCTCCATAGGAGGTATATGAGGTAACATTTTTACACAAATTTTCATCAACATGAAGAAAATAGTAGCAAAAAACATAAAGTAAATTCCTCTGTTCAACTTATTTTTCCATTTTTAATAATAAAACTCTTATCAGAAATTGATAAGAAGTCTTTATTATGAGAAACTATTATAAAAGTTTGACCAGTTTTCTTATTCATTTTTTTAATTAATTCAATAAAAATTTTTGAATTTTTTGAGTCTAAATTTCCTGTCGGCTCATCTGCAAAAACTATGTCAGGAGAGTTAATTAATGATCGTGCTATAGCAACTCTTTGTTGTTCCCCACCAGATAATTGATTTGGTTTATGTGTGATTCTATCTCCCAAACCAAGTTCCATCAATATTGTTTTTGCATTTTTCTCTATTAAACTTCTAGGGGTATTTGAAACATATCCTGGTAAGCATACATTTTCAAATACATTAAATTCTTCAAGGAGATTATGAAATTGAAAAATAAAACCAATTGTAGAATTTCTAAAATCTGATAACTCATCACCCTTCATTGTACTAATGTCTTTATTATTGATAAGAACTTTCCCGGACTCTGGTTTATCTAATGTGCTAAGAATGTAAAGTAAAGTTGATTTTCCAGCTCCTGAACCACCAAAAATTGAAACAATACTACCTTTCTCAACTGTAAGAGATACATTATTTAAAACATTTATGTCACCAAAATTTTTTGAAATTCCTTTTGCAATAAGCATATAACAAAACTAAGTAATAATAAAATTAAGATATATAATATAAGATAAGATTTGATATATAATTTAATATGTTTTAGCTTCGTATCATAATGAATATTCACGAATACCAAGCAAAAGAAATATTAAAAAACTATCAAGTTAAAATACAAAATGGACAAGTAGCATCTACTGCTGAAGAGGCTTTTGAAATTGCAAAAAAACTTAAAAAAGAGGATTCAAATATTTTTGTTTTAAAAGCTCAAATTCATGCAGGAGGAAGGGGGAAAGGAAAAATTAAGGAAACAAACTCCAATGGAGTTGTAATTGCTAAAGGAGTTGACGAGGTCAAAGAAAAAGCATCTAGAATTTTAGGAGGAACTTTAGTAACTCATCAAACTGGGGATGAAGGAAAGGTAGTCAACAAAATATTGGTAGCTGAAGATGTTTATTATCCTGGAGATAATGAACCAAAAGAATATTATTTAGGAATATTACTTGATAGAGCAAATGGCAAGAATGTTATAATGGCATCAACCGAGGGAGGAGTTGAAATTGAAAAAGTTGCAGAAGAAACTCCACATAAAATTATAAAGGAATGGGTTGATCCTGCTATTGGTATCCAAGGATTTCAAGTGAGAAAGATAGCATTTGCTTTAGGTCTTTCTGGAAATGCATTTAAAGAGATGACAAAATTCATCTACTCTCTTTATAAAGCTTACGATAAAATTGATGCCTCTTTATTTGAGATAAATCCTGTCCTAAAAACATCTGACGATCAAATATTAGCCGTTGATGCAAAAGTTAATATTGACGACAACTCTTTGTTCAGACAAAAAGATATAGAATCTCTTAGAGATTTAACTGAAGAAGACCCATCTGAAATAGAAGCTAACAAATCTAACTTAAGCTATGTAAAACTAGATGGTAATGTAGGATGTATGGTAAATGGTGCTGGTTTAGCTATGGCAACTATGGATATCATTAAATTATCAGGTGGTGAACCTGCAAATTTCTTAGATGTTGGTGGTACAGCAAGCGCGGAAACTGTTGAGGCAGGATTTAGGATTATTCTTAAAGATCCAAATGTTAAAGCAATCCTTCTCAATATTTTTGGTGGAATTGTTCGGTGTGATAGAGTCGCAAATGGAGTTGTTCAAGCTTATAAAAATATTGGAGAAATTACAATTCCTATAGTTGTTAGATTACAAGGAACTAACTCTGAAGAAGGAGCAAAAATAATAAGAGAATCAGGTTTGGAAGTTTTCTCAACTAATACTCTCCAGGACGCAGCTGATAAAATAAACGAAATTTTAAAAAGTTAATAATTTAGCGTTCGTAGTTCAACTGGATAGAACATCAGATTTCGGCTCTGAGGGTTGAGGGTTCGAGTCCTTCCGAACGCACTTTTAAAAATGAAAAATAGAATAATATTTATTTTTTTTCTGTTAACTACCATATCATCAGTAATACTACTTAATACTCAATTTTCTAACATTCCTCCATTAGGAAAATTCTTAAATCCATACAATGGATTTTGGAAAAATTCTGAAACTGATCAAATAAAAATTTTTAATAAAATAAAACTAACTGGAATTAAAGATTCTGTTATTATTCAATACGATAGTATGTTAGTTCCTCATATTTATTCAAGAAATGACCAAGATTTATTTTACTCTCAGGGGTACTTAACTGCTCTTCATAGACTCTGGCAGATGGAGTTTCAAATTAAAGCAGCATCTGGAGAATTATCTGAAATTTTGGGAGAAAGAGCTCTTAAAAGAGATAGAGAACAAAGAAGAAAAGGCATTACGTATGCTGCTAAAAAAACTTTAGAAAAGTCAATAGAAGACTCAACAACTTATAAACTTCTTGAAGCGTATGTAAAAGGTGTAAATGATTATATTAGCCAACTAAATTATTCCTCTTACCCTATTGAATATAAGTTATTAAATTATAATCCTCAAAAATGGTCAGTTCTTAAAACTTTTATTTTGATGGAGTCTATGTCAGATATGCTATCTAGCAGAGACATGGATATTGAAGATACATATTTATTAAATACCATTGGTAAAGAGAAGTATGATTTATTATTTCCTGAATATCATGAAAAAATTAAACCAATTATTCCATCTGGAAAAAAGTTTAATTTTAAGACAGATAAATTAATTGTCCCTGAAAAAATAAATTATGATATACTCCCAGATAAAACCTTTTCTAAACAAGATAAAGATAATGGAAGTCATAATTTTGCAATTTCTCCTAATAAAACTAAGGATGGTAGCGTAATTCTTGGCAGTCAACCAGATCTTTCACTAAATCTTCCATCAATTTGGTATCTAGTTCATTTAAATTCCCCAAATTACAATACAATGGGTGCTTCTCTTCCTGGTGCTCCCGGTGTAATTATAGGTTTTAATGATTATGTAGCTTGGGGTGAAACAAATGCTACCAGAGATGTAGTTGATTGGTATAAAATTGAATTTAAGGATAAGAAAAGATCAGAATATAAGTATGGAGATAAATGGTTAAAATCTGAAAAAATAATTGAAGAAATAAAAATTAAAAATAAAAAATCCTTTTACGATACAATAATTTATACTCACTATGGACCTGTATCATATGATCGTAATTTTTATCAAGACTCATTAAAAGTAAATTATTCTATGAGATGGGTAGCTCATGATGAATCAGTTGAATACAAAACCTTTTTATTATTAAATCAAGCTAAAAATATTTTTGATATAGAAAATGCTCTTATGTATTTTAATGGTCCAGCTCAAAACTTTGCTTATGGAACTAAATATGGAGATATAGGATTAACAATTGCTGGAAAATTTCCAATTAAATGGAAAGAACAAGGAAAGTTTGTGTTAGATGGCTCAAATCCTTCACATGAATGGAATGGATTTATTCCCTATGAGCATGTCCTAAAAATATCAAACCCAAAAAGTGGATTTGTTAGCTCAGCGAATCAACATCCATCTGACAAAACATACCCCTACTACTACTTCAGTGACAATTATGAAATGTATAGAGGAAGAAGATTAATTGAGAGAATAGAGTCAATTGAAAGATTTGATATTGAAGATGCTATAAAGGTTCAAAATGATAACTTTAGTTATAAAGCTTTCGAAACTTTGCCATTACTTTTAAAAAAAACTGATTCATCAAAATTAAAAACAGAAGAGAAGAAAATCTTAAACTCAATTAAAAATTGGGATTATTTTGCAAACCCAGAAGACACAAACACGTCTACTTTTGTCATATGGTGGAATAAAATTCATGAGAAGTTATGGGATGAATTTGATACTATGAAATATTCATATAGAAAGCCTGATTCATATACAACATACTCTTTAATTAATAATTACGATGATCTTGAGTTTTATGATAACTTAAATACTGATAAAATTGAAACAATTGATGAAATTATTCTTTTATCATTTAAAGAGACAGTTGATTCTTTAAATGCATGGAAAAAGAGCAATAATAAAGATATTATTAGATGGAAAGAATTTAAAAACACCACCATAAAGCATCTTCTTGGTTTAGAAAGCTTTAGCTTCCCTAATGTTGATGTAGGGGGTGATAGAAATATAATTAATGCAGCTAGTGAGAGACATGGACCATCATGGAGAATGATAGTAAAATTAAATAGAGATAAAAAAACTGAAGCTTGGGGTGTGTATCCTGGAGGACAATCTGGAAATCCAGGTAATTCAAATTATTTTGAAGGTATAGAAAACTGGGGTAAAGGAAAATATAAAAAACTACTTTTTAATAATAATTTAATAGATAATAGAAGTAAAATAATTTTTGAAAAAACATTTAAGTAATGAACTTTATTCTTAGAATTATAATTATAGGTTTATCAGCCTTTTATATTGTAGAGTATTTCCCATGGTGGGTAATTATTATATTACCTTTTATTCTAGGAATATCTTTTGATGATAATCTAATATCTCACTTTTTAAGTTCTTTTATTGGAACAAGTGTGGGATGGTTATTTCTTTTACTTGACTTGGATTTAGAGAATCAATCCGTTTTAAGTATTAAAATAATAGAAATTTTATCTATAGAATCAACAAATTCACTAATAATCCTTACATCGATTATTGCAGGGTTAATATCAGGTATGAGTAATTTAACAGGAATTACACTTAGGAATGTTTTAATTAAAAAGAAGAAAATAAGAGAATACAGATTTTAATTTAATACAAAATCAATTATCTCTTTATCTAAAGGATTAACATTAGAGGAATAAACAGCTTTCAAGTTTCCAAAATCATCAATTAAATATTTAAAAAAATTCCATCTAGGTGATTTATCATTCCATCCATTATCATTAATAGATGATAACCATTTATAGACATCATTAGTGTTTTCGCCTCTAACATTAGATTTTTCAAATAATTGAAACTCTACTCCAAAATTTGTCTCACAGAATTCTTCTATCTGTTCATTTGAACCTGGCTCTTGAAATCCAAAATTATTAGAAGGAAATGCAAGAATAGTTATTTTATCATTATACTTCTTGTGAAGCTCTTGCAGATCTTTGTACTGAGGTGTATACCCACATTTTGAAGCAACATTAACAATTAATAGTTTTTTTCCTTTGTACTTTGAAAAATTAACGATGTTTCCTTCAATATCTTTAGCTGAAAGTTGATAGAATTTCTCATTAGACTGAGAATTTAATTTAGGAGCAGTTTCTTTAATATTAAAAAATTTCTCCTTTAGCAAATACCCTCCAGTTAAACCTAAAAAAATTAATAATAAAATTTTCATTACATCTTATCTAATACTTCTATACCTAATAATTCTAAAGAATCTTTTATAATTATAGAAGTCAAAACAGATAACGCAATTTTAAAAGAAGTTGTTTCATCATTATCTTTTTCAATAATTTTTTCTTCTTGATAAAAACTATTATAAAGCTTTGATAATTCATATACATATTGGCATAGTATAGAAGGTGAAAAATTATCAGATGCTTGTTTTATTATACTTCTAAAAGAATTTAAGTGGTTGATTATTTTTTTAATTATACCAGAAAAGTTTTGAATAGAGTGAAAATCAGCATACTCATAATTAATATTTAAAGTATCTGCTCTCCTAATAATTGATCTAATTCTTGCATATGTGTATTGAATAAATGGGCCTGTATTTCCATTAAAATCAATAGATTCCTCAGGATTAAATAACATTTTTTTCTTTGGATCAACTCTTAATAAATAATATTTTAATGCTCCAATAGCTATTTTCTTATACAATTCATTTCTATTTTTAGAATCAAATTCATCATTTTTCCCAAGCTCTTCAGTTCTATCTTTAGC
>JAYPDR010000013.1:17439-22466 GCA_038125345.1 Marinoscillum sp.
AATTTCCTTGAAAACATTAAATCAGGAAATGTAATAGATAACGACTCATGTTTGAATCATATGAGAAATCAAATCATCGGCATCAACAACTTTACCTTCTCTAGATTTCATTTTACCATCAGGCAAATCAATCATACCATATGATAAGTGATAACATTCTTTTGCCCAGGAATAATCTAATTTTTCTAAAATCTTAAATAATACTTTAAAATGATAATCTTGCTCATTTCCAACAGTATAAATTTGTTTTTTAATATTTGGAAAATCCTCAAACCTTTTGATAGCAGTTCCTATATCTTGAGTCATATAAACTGAAGTACCATCACTTCTCATTAAAATTTTACTATCTAATCCTTCATCCACTAGATCAACCCAAACTGAATCATCCTCTTTTTTATAAAAAATATTTTTTTTCAATCCTTCATCTATATTTTTTTTTCCTAAAATGTAGGTCTCAGACTCAAAATAATTTTTATCAAATGACACACCTATTGAATTATAGGTTGAGGAAAACCCTTCATATACCCAATCATTCATTTCTTTCCATAGCTTTAAGGTTGAAGGATCTTTTGATTCCCATAATTTCAATAATTCTTGAGCTTCTTTAATTAAAGGTGTATTTTTTTTTGCTTCTTCTTGTGAGAAACCCTTATCTATAAGTGACTGAATTTGAATTTGATTTTCTTTCTCAAATTTCACATAATATTCTCCAACAAATTTATCTCCTTTAATTCTTTCAGATTTAGGAGTTCTATTATTAGAATAATGTTTCCAGGCTACCATTGATTTACATATATGAATTCCTCTATCATTAATAATTTGAACTCTATAAACTTTTGAGCCAGAATATTCTAAAATTCTTGAAACAGAGTCTCCTAAAAAAATATTTCTGAGGTGACCTAAATGAAGAGGCTTATTTGTATTTGGAGAAGAAAATTCTACCATTACCTCTTCATCATTCCTCTTAAATTGGCTCTTATTCTTATTTTCAGAAATTATTTTCAAAATAGATAAAAGATAACTGTCTGATAATTCTAAATTTAAAAATCCTTGAACAACATTAAAATCTGAAACTAGATCAGTTTCTTTTATTAAAAACTTACCAACTTTTTCACCAACTTGTTGAGGAGAAAGTTTCAAATATTTTAGATGTGGGAAAATAATAAGAGTATAAAAACCAGAATAATTTTTTGGAGTTTCATCGATAGAAATTTTATCGGAGTCACACACATAATCAAATAATATTTGGAATGCATTTTTTATTTCAATTTTTAAACGGCTTTGTATTTCAATCATACTACAAAAATTAAATTAAATGGTTTATATTCATAATAATTAATAGATTAAGTTTATTATTTTTAAAAATGTCTAAAAGCGTAATAATTATTCCAACTTACAATGAAATTGGGAATATTGATCAAACTCTAAATAAAATTCAAAATCTTGACCAAAAACACGATGTCATAGTAGTTGATGACAACTCTCCTGATGGAACTGGAGAATTTGTTCAAAATGCTATTAATAAAAAAAAATTTAATTTAAATCTTCACTTAATTAAAAGAAAAAATAAAAATGGGCTAGGTACTGCCTACATTGAAGGATTCAAAAAAAGTTTAGAATTAAAATATGATTTTATATTTCAACTAGATTGTGATGGATCTCACAACCCAGATCAAATTGAGCTTTTATATTATGAATTAAAAAATAATAAATGTGATATAGTAATTGGCTCAAGATACATTAAAGGAATTACCGTTATTAATTGGCCTCTATCAAGATTATTGCTTTCGTATTTTGCAAATCTATATGTTAAATTAATTACCGGTTTGAAAGTGAATGATTCAACAGGAGGATTTAATGGTTTTACATTTGATGCCTTAAATAGTATTTTAAAAAATAATATTTATTTTAAAGGTTATGCATTTCAAATTCAATTAAAATTTATAGGCAGCTCTTTAGGATTCATCTTGAAAGAAGTTCCTATTATTTTTAAAGATAGGGAAATTGGAGACTCAAAAATGTCTTTAAAAATTCCAGGTGAAGCTTTTGTTGGTGTTTTACTAATGAAATTAAAAAGTCTATTTTCTAAATTTAATCGTTAATTAAATTTAAGAGAATTAATAATCTTTACTTTATCTATAAAAATTATAGGCAAATAAATAGAAATTATTATCATAGTTAATAGAAGAAAGTTTATAATAAAAATACTTTCTATTTCTAACTGAAGTGGAACGAAATCTAAATAATAGCTTTTTCTATCAAGAGTAAATAATTGAAATTTTTTCTGAATAAAATAGAATATTAACGAGAACGTATTTCCAAGAAGAATTCCTTTAATTGACGTAGTAAAAGCAGACTTAAAAAAAATAGAGTAAATGATATTTTTTCTTGTTCCGAAAGACTTTAGAACCCCTATGAATTTAGTCCTTTCCATTATAATAATAAACACAGTAGAAATCATATTAAAACATGCAACAAGAGCAATTATTATAAATAAAATAATTACATTTTTATCTAATAATCTTAACCAATCAAAAATCTGAATATACTTTGATTCTGTCGATTCTATGTATTCATCGTATGATGTTACACTTTTAATTTTTTCAAGTAATAATGGATCAGAATAATTAGAAACCAAAATATGAATTCCTGAAGCAGTGCTTTCATTCCAACCATAAATTTTTCTTGATAAATTAATATCCCCAAAAACAACAGAGTTATCAATTTCTTCTAAACCAGTAGAAAAAATTCCTTTGATATATAATTTTCTAAAAACTGGTGGGTTATTAGGAAAAAAAACAACAACTGTATCATTTAAATTAATATTAAGTCTAGAGGAAATGTTTGAACTTATAATTATTGATGTACTAAATGGAAGATTTTTTTCAAATTCATCTATCTGAGAATAAATATTTTCAATATAGTTCTCTTCTACACCTTTAAATATTACTCCATCAATAGTAGTATTTTCTCCTTGAATTAAAGCAGAATTTAAAACATATGGTTGTATTGACTCAATCTCTTCAATATTTATATAATTAATAAATAATCCCTTTGTTAAATCAAGAGGAGAATTTTTAAAGCTTAATCCATTAGAATAACTTGATAAATCATAATGACCTGAAAAGCTAAATAATTTTTTTTTGATTTCATCCTTAAATCCATTGAGAATAAACGAAGATATCAACACAAAAAATACCCCAATTGAAATACTTATTAAAGCTATTTTTTTTATTAATAAGGATAATTTTGAGTTATTATCATCACTAGCCTTACTAATTTTCTCTAATATCTTCATAGGCACAATAATATTAATTATTTCCTTTCTGCATAGACAGCATAGTATCTTTTTGAAAAAAAACGAAGAATTGGTCTAAGTCCAATTTTTTTTGAGGGATTGGTCCAATACTCTCTTTTTTTTATATTCCAACCAGACTTTTGAAGTAACCAGTCAAATTGCCAATCTTCAAATTCATGAAAATGACAATCTCGTATATCATTTTTATTTCTGTAAGACTTTGAATACCATAATCTTAAAGGAACAGTGACAAATAATTTTTCTGAACTTAAATTTTTTAAGAGTGAATAAGGAGATAATAAATGCTCAAGTATCTCAAATCCAGTAACTAACTCAACATCTTTAGGAATCTCAAAATTAAAATTATCATCTAAGTCTTCACCATTATTATTATAAACTTTATGTCCTCTCTGAATCATTAAGCTTGAAAGAGGATTTTTTACTCCTATATCAAAAATGGTACTATTTGATGGAAGAATAGAGTCAAGCATTTTTAAGGTTAACTCATATCTTCGATTATTTATCATAATTTTTAATTTTTAAAATAAATTTCACAAATGATTATTAATTAACTCGTATTTTTAGAAAATAATTTTATGTATGAATATAATATTTTCTTTTATTTTTTCTTCAATTGGTATATTCTCTAACATTGAAATTAATCATATAAAGGTTGGAGCTGAAAGAATTGAAATTTACAATGAAAGAATATTAGGTAAATCAATTGGACTTCTTGTTAATCATACATCCAAAATTAATGATGTTCATCTAATAGATACTTTATTATCTCTTGGTCATAATGTTAAAAAGATTTTTACACCTGAACATGGATTTTCTGGCATAATAGAAAGAGGAAAAAGTGTAAGTCAAGACACTTTATTAGTTAATAATTTGAAAATACCAATAATTTCTATGTATGGAATGAATAGAATTCCTTCTAAAGAAAATATGGAAGGGTTAGATATAGTAATTTTTGATATTCAGGATGTTGGAGCAAGGTTTTATACTTACATAAGTGCTATGCATAATATGATGAGTATTTGTGCTGAATTAGGAATAAAATTCATTGTATTAGATAGACCAAATCCAAATGGTGGATATGTTGATGGTCCTGTTCTAGAAAAAGAATTTCAATCCTATATTGGGATGCATGAAATCCCTATTGTTCATGGGCTTACAGTTGGAGAACTATCAAAAATGATAATTGGTGAGAAATGGATAGATAATAGTGAAAAGTTAGATTTAGAAGTTATTACTTGTAAGAATTGGGATCATACCAAAGAATATAATGTTCCTATAAGACCATCACCTAATCTCCCTAATCAACAATCTATACTTCTTTACCCTTCACTCTGCCTATTTGAACAAACTATTGTGAGCATTGGAAGAGGCACTGAATTTCCTTTTCAAATAATTGGTCATCCTAATTACAAAAAAAATGAATTTAATTTTACTCCAAAAAGTGTTACTGCAGAAAGTAAGCCAAAACTTGAGGGAGAAGTTTGTTATGGTTTAGACTTAAGAAATGAAAAAATTGAAAAGAAATTAAATATCAGCTATCTAATAAATTTTTATAATGAGTTAAAGGAAAATAGTAGTGATTTTTTTGGATCATACTTTTATAGAATAATAGGAAATAAAACATTTGAAAATCAATTAAAATTAGGTCTATCTAGATAAAAATACTAATAAGATTATAGGATTCTAATTGTTTAAACATTATAATATA
>JAYPDR010000014.1:0-22232 GCA_038125345.1 Marinoscillum sp.
AAATTAAATGATACTATAGTTGCACAGTCAACACCACCTGGTAATGGTGCAATTGGAATAATTAGATTATCTGGAAAAAACTCTATCTCTATAGTAAATAAAATATTTCCAAAAAAAGATTTGTCTAAAGTAGAATCTCATACTATTCATTATGGTAACATACAGTACAAAAATAAAATTTATGATGAAGTATTAGTCTCTGTTTTTAAAGAGCCAAATTCATACACAAAAGAAAATATAATTGAAATTTCATGCCATGGATCAAATTATATACTCAAGAATATACTTTCCCTAGCTGTTGATTTAGGAGCAAGAATAGCGGAACCTGGAGAATTTACTTTCAGATCATTTATTAATGGAAACATTGACTTATCACAAGCTGAAGCTGTGTCTGATTTAATTTCATCAAATTCAGAAAATTCTCATAAAATGGCAATAAACCATATTAAGGGTGTCTTTTCAAAGAAAATAAAACAGTTAAGAGATGACCTCATTAATTTATCTAGCTTACTTGAACTAGAATTAGATTTTTCTGAGGAAGATTTAGAATTTGCTAACAGAGACCAACTCCAAAAACTAATTGATGAAATATTCTCTTTTAACGCACTATTATTAGAGAGTTTTAAACTAAATAATGTTATAAAAGAAGGAATTAACGTTCTAATTCTAGGAAAGCCAAATGTGGGAAAATCAACTCTATTGAATGGCTTATTAAATGATGAGAAGGCAATTATTTCTGATATTCCAGGAACCACTAGAGATGTGTTAGACGATACCACTACTATAGGTGATAACTTAATTCGCTTCATTGATACAGCAGGCATAAGAAAAACTGATGATAAAATTGAAAATATTGGAATTAAAAAAGCTCTTGACCAAATAGAGAAATCCTCTCTAATACTTTATGTAGTAGATATGAGTAATTCAGATATTAGTTCACTTAATGAAGAATTAAATTCAAATTTTTTAGAAAATAGGAATGTAATTATTATAGGAAATAAAAAAGACTTAAAAATCAGTGAAGAGGTCTTTAGATTCATTAGTGATAAAAAAATAATTAAAATATCAGCTAGTTGTGAAGATGACATAGTATCTATTAAGAAAGAAATTGATCTATATATAAATAAAAATCTAATTAACTCAGAATCTACAATAATGATTAATGAGAGACATTATAACTCACTTAAGAAAGTGAATAAATCCATTGAGAAAGTTCGAGTCAATTTAAATAATAAATCAAATGTTGACCTACTTGCTATGGATATTAAATATGCACTAAATTATCTAGGCGAAATTACTGGAGAGATATCGAATGATGATGTTCTCAGTAATATTTTTTCTAAATTCTGTATTGGAAAATAATACATTACTCTCAACCTTCTAAAAACATACATTATTATTTTTTAAAAATTAAAAATTAATTAACGCCTTTTAAATATTTTTTCCTTCTTTTCTTAACTAATACTTAACTGAAGACGAAAGAACAACTCTCCTAAATAGAGAAGATGAATTATCAGGAATATTCTGAGTTTGTTTAAAAATAACACCTATTAATTTATCATTAGGATCAGCAAAAAAATGGGTATTCCAATAACCTCCCCATGATATCGTCCCAACACTTCCCTGTCCCCCTATCTTCAAATCATCCTCTAAAACTATACCAAAAGCTAAACCAACTCCCCCTCCCCATCCAAAACCCTTAGGTAACTGATTTTCAAATATTAAGTCATTTGTTTGTTTCCCAATAAAATTTTTTCCCTTATAATTTCCATTATTAAGAAATACTGATAAAAATTTATAATAATCTTGGACTGTACTAGATAGACCACAACCTCCAGAAAAAAACTTTTTTTCACCTTCAATAGGATAATTTTCATTGAATCTATCATCTTCAAAGATTACCCAACTACCTTCTTTTTTAGTTTGTACAGGAACTAATCTATTTTTCTTGTTTTCAGGTAAGTAAAAATAGGTATCATTCATTTCAAGAGGCTTAAAAATTTCTTCATGAAAAAAAATGTCTAGTTTTTTTCCAGAAACTATCTCAATCATATATCCTAATACATCAAGTCCAATACTATAAGTGTAATTTTCTCCTGGCTCATGGTGAAGAGGGACACTAGCTAGATTTCTTATTGCTTGTCCTATAGACACATCTTCATCACAGAAACACATTACTCCATTTTTCATGAAAGATTGTTTTTTCTTATGATAAATAGATTTTATGGATGCTTTACCATCTATAAAATCATATCCTAAACCAGATGTATGAGTTAGTAATTGTCTAATTGTAATTTTTTTTGATGATGGCTTTGTAGTATATGAAGTATCTTCCTTGTTAAAATTTACAAGTACCTCCACACCCTTAAATTCAGGAATATATTTTTCAATTGGATCATCCAGATTGATTTTACCTTGCTCCCACAACTTTAAAACAGCAATAGAAGTGATTGCTTTGGTCATAGAGGCTATCCTAAAAATATCATCTACTTTGTATTTCTCATTACTGACAGGATTTTTAATACCATATGCCTTCTGAAAAACTATTCCATTTTCATTTCCGATAAGAACTACAGCTCCCGGCAAATCATTGTTTTTTATATGATCATTAATAAGATCATCAATTCTGTTTAGTTTATCTAAATTAATAGTGGTGTTTTGTGAATTAGAACATCCATTAAATAATAATAAAAGAAGAATGTATAAAATGTTTTTCACTTGAACTTTTCTGTAGATATAATTAATATATCAAATCTAGACTTTTTTTTAATAAAGAATAAATGAGTAAAGGTCACATTGCTCTCACTCATATATTCAAAAGAAAAGTATTAATTAAATACTTCTTTGAAAAAAATCTGCATTTTTTCCCATGACTTTAAGTCTGCTTCTTCATTATATGATAAGCTTATTTGAAATTTCTCACCGTTAGCAGACGCATTAGGATTTGTAAATCCATGGACACTATTAGGATAATTTACAAACTCATATTCAGCATTAATTTCATCCATTTCATCTTTAAATTTTTGAATAGCTTCATCATTTACCATTCGATCATCAGCACCATTACAAACCAATATTTTTGTTAAAGTTGGCCCAGAATATCCAACAGCTTTGTTGAGAGATCCATGAAAACTTACTACACCTTTTAGGTCTATATTCATTCTAGCCATATTTAGAACGACTCCTCCACCAAAACAATACCCAATAGCTCCTATATTATTTTTATCAACAAAATCTAGATTTTTTACTACTTCCATTGCCTTAACAAATCTTTCTTTACTAATATCAAAATTTCTCATCACTGAAGAACTAAAGGCACCAGCATCCTTAGGATGCTCAGCAACCTTACCTTCACCATACATATCAATAGCAAAAGCAACATAACCTAAATCAGCTAACATTTCAGCTCTTTTTCTAGGGTAATCATTTTGACCCCACCACTCATGAACTACTAGAATAGCAGGTCTTTTTTCCTTTATGGATTGGTCATAAACCAGATAACCATTCATTTCTAAAGTATCAAGTTTATACTTAATTTCTTTAGAAATAATAGATTTAGTTTGAGTTTGTTCACAAGAAAATACTAATGTGAACAATAAAAAGTGTACATATCTCATATATATAATTAAATAAAAACAAAAGTATTATTTAATTATATAATGAGCAATACAATAAATAAGATTGATTCTTGATAAAAGAGAATCAGTAAATTAAGCTGTTTTTTTTACTTGGGCAGCTATTTTTCCTTTTTTACCATCAACTAATTCAAATTCAACAGAGTCACCTTCATAAATGCTATCAATCAAGCCTGATGAATGAACAAAATGTTCTTTCTCTGTTCCATCTTCAATAATAAAACCGTAACCTTTAGAGTTATTATAAAATTTAACTTTTCCTGTCATAATAATTTAAAATAAAGTTGCAATCTAACATTTAATTATTATTTAAATCATAATTATTTAAATTTTATTTGATGTTTTGATGTATCTAACTACTCTATTTCTTTTAAATATTTTTTTCTTCTTTTTTTTGCTAGCTCTTGTAAGTCAACAACTGTATCAGTCTCATCAACAATTTCTAATCCTAACAAAGTCTCAATAATATCTTCGAGAGTAACAATACCTCTTATTGCACCAAATTCATCTATAACAAGAGAAATATGTTCTCGCCTTTTAAGGAGTTTATCAAATAAAATTGGAATTTTAGACTCATAACTTATCTTTATAATAGGTCTTTTAATTTCAGACAATTTACTTTTACCCTTATTCTGAATCAATTTTTCCAAAATGGTATCTTTAAGTACATAAAAATCAATATTTTCTTCTTTTTCTGAGTATATAGGAATTCTTGAAAAAGTAAGTTTTTGATTTTTTGAGTAAAAATCCTCAATTGATGAGTCCATATCTGCTGATTTTATTACGGAAAAAGGAGTCATTATCTCACGTAATTTAACGTTCTGAAGTTTTACTATATTTTTTATAAAATCAGAATCTTTTTCCTTCAAAATTCCTTGTTCCTCTGCAATTTCTGCTAAAGTCGAAATATCTTCTCTCTTAAATATTGAATTTCTTTTAGAAGAACCTGCAATTTTTCGTAAAAAACTTAAGTAATGATAATATACCAGAGTACTTAAATATTGGAATTATTGATATTAAAATTATTGTTGTTAACCTAGCGAGTTTGTCCCAGTATCTAGCTCCTATTGTTTTAGGAATAATCTCAGATAACAAAAGGATAAGAATTGTCATTATTGTGGATACAAATCCAATAAGAGACTCTTCTGTTACTTCTATACCAATGAATTTGTAACTATTATCAATATTTAAAGAGGCATATGTAATCTTAGCTTGAACACCAACCATAATTGCTCCTACTGTATGTGCAATAGTATTAAGCGTTAAAATAATTACAAGAGGATCATCAATAGAATTTTTTAAATATTGAAGATTTTCAGCATACTTAAAACCATCTTTAATCTTAATCTTTATAAATGTTGGATTAACACTTAAGAGTACAGCCTCTAAGATAGAACATAGGAAAGATAAAAGAATAGTTAGAAAACCGTAGAGTAGTAAAAGACCCAAATAACCTGAATTATTTCATTAAAATAATAAATCAATACCTTAATCTGAAATCTTTTATTATGTTTAATAAAATAAGGTTTAATATATGATATTCGTATTAGCTAATTAGTATTAATGAAAACTAAAGGAATAAAAAAAGTTGCTACACTCTGTGTTCTAAAAAATGAAAAATATTTCCTCCTATTAAAAAGATATAATGAACCAAATAAAAATATGTATGTTCCTGTTGGTGGTAAGCTGAAAGCATTTGAGACTCCCGTTGAGGGAGTAGTTAGAGAGACCAAAGAGGAAACTGGAATCCATTTACATAATCCTACCCTTTGTGGGGTACTTACTGAGAGTTCTCCTATTGATTACAACTGGATTTCTTATATTTTCTGTCAAGATATAGATATGATTATACCCCCTGAATCCGAAGAAGGAATTCTTGAGTGGATAAAATTTAAAGATATATCACGAATACCCACCCCAAAAACTGATCATTTCATTTATGAGTTTATCTTAAAAAATAAAAAATTTATTATTGATGCTCAATATGATAAAAATCTAAATTTGATAAGCATGAGAGAAGAAATTACTGATCAGTCACTTAAGTGAAAGTAATAACAAGAATTTAAATTATATTCGCAGTATTAAAAACTTAAAAAAAAATGAAAAAAATACTTCTACTTTTATTGTCCGGTCTCATTGTATTTGGAATCTATTCTTATTTAAAACCTCCACTAAGCCCTAAAGGTGCATCTAATTATTCTTTTAATTCAAAAGAATTTACTGTTGATTATAGTAGACCTTATAAAAAGGGAAGATTAATTTTTGGAAAGAAAGAGGATGGTGCCTTAGTTCCTTATGATGAATATTGGAGAACTGGAGCTAACTTCTCAACTGATTTAACAGTAAGTGATGATTTTTCTTTTGGAGATAGAGCAATTAAAAAAGGTTCATACTGGTTATATACTATACCTAGTGAAAATACATGGAAGATATTTCTAAATTCAGAGAGCAGCTCATTTGGTTATTTTGAGCCAGATGTTGATAATAATATCGCAGAAATAATTGTTGACTCTTATGAGTTAGAGAATGAACTTGAACAATTTACCATTAGTTTTGTAGAGCAAGATAATCAGTTATTTCTAAGGCTTCTTTGGGATAAGACTGGTGTTTCAATTCCTGTAAATTAATTGAAAATAATATTTAAAATACTTCTATCAGTTCTATTACTAACTGTTATAGTCTATTTCTCTATTGATACTATTCAATACAAATACAATCTTATGGATATAGAGGAATATGACCCTATTTCTACCTTGGTTGTAAAGGAGAGTAAAGTTAAAAGATCTAAATATCCATTTGTAGATGTTCATAATCATCAATTTGACATGCCATTGAAAGATCTCTCTAAGCTAGTTGATGAGATGGATTCACTTAATATGGGGTATATGGTTAACTTAAGTGGATTTAGAGGTTTATACTTAGAAAAATCTCTTAAAAATATTCAAGAAAATTATCCAGATAGATTTGGATTATTTATAAACATAGACTTTGAGCAGATTGATGACCCAGAATTTGGAAAGAAAAATGAACTCCTTATTAGGGAGGGTGTTAAAAATGGAGTGATTGGACTAAAAATTTATAAAACTTTAGGACTAGACGATAAAGATAAATTCGGAGAAAGAATAAAGATTAATGATAAAAGACTTAAGCCTATATGGGACATTTGTGCTGAGCTTAAAATACCTGTCCTTATTCATAGTGGAGAGCCATCTTCATTCTGGTTACCCAAGGATAAAAATAATGAGAGATGGTTAGAACTTAAGCAGAAACCAGGAAGGTATAGAGACCCACTCACAAATCCATCATTCGAAGAGGTTCTTTCTGAGCAACATGATATGTTCAGAAAAAACCCAAATACAACTTTTATCAATGCTCATCTTGGATGGATGGGTAATGACTTAGATAAATTATCAAGGCATCTTGAGGAAAATCCTAACGTAATGACTGAAATTGGTGCAGTTCTTGCCGAGATTGGAAGACAACCAAAGAGAGCAAGAAAATTCTTTATTGAATATCAGGATAGAATTCTCTTTGGAAAAGACTCTTACAAAGTTTCTGAATATTATACTTATTTCAGGGTTTTAGAGACAGATGATGAATATTTTGATTATTATAGAAAAAGACATGGGAACTGGAAAATATATGGTTTAAATCTACCTGATGAAGTCTTGAAAAAAGTCTATTATGGAAACGCTTTAAACCTATTTCCTCATTTAAAAGATTTTAATATCTTTAAGAGATTAAATTAATCTTATACTATAACTTATGAAACAAGCTATATATTTAATAGTTTTCTCTCTAATTTCTTTTTATGCAATATCTCAAGAAAGTTCTAACACAAGTAGAGAAGGTATAAGAGAATTCCTTATAGAAAATCAAAAAAAAGTATTTGAGGACCAATCTGAATTACTTTTGAAAGAAATAGAACTATTGAATAAAGAATTTGAGGAAAAATTTAATAATTCAATGGACAAAATACTTAAAGACAATAAAGCACTCCTAGATCAACTTGAGAATGAATATTCCAATAAGTTAAAAGAAGAAAGAGATAAGATAGCTGACTTAAAAAAACATATTGATGAGATTTTAAAAATTAAAGACTCAGAGTTAAAAATTGCTGATAAAAACATTAGTGAAATCAATAAAAATTTAAAAGAGCTTTCTAGTGATGAATTTATTAAAAATTTTAAAAAGGATTTAAAGAGACAGCTAGAAGAATTTAAACTCACTTCTTTAAAATCTTTCGAAGAGCAACTTAATATTAAAATAGACACTCTAAACAATGAAAAAAAATAATAAGCCTGAAAGTCAGATGATGGGAGCTTCGTATGATCCTCATCTTTCAGAGGGGTCTGCAAAAGTCCCTATTTTCCAGACAAGTACTTTTGTTTTTAAGAATGCTGAAGAAGGAAAATCACACTTTCATATAGCCTACGGTTTACGAGAAAAAAATGTTGGAGAATCAATGTCCCTTGCATATTCAAGAATAAATAACCCTAATCTTGAGATTGCTGAAGATAGATTGAAGTTGTGGGATAAGGCTGAGGCTTGTGCATTATTCCAAAGTGGAATGGCTGCAATCACTACCACAATACTTGAGTTGAGTAGACCTAATACATTAATCATGCACTCTTCTCCACTCTATGGAGGAACAGATCATTTTATAGAGCATGTTTTACCTAAATACAATATTAAATCTATGTATTTTGACTCTTTTGACTCTGTTGATAAAATCATTAGAGAGAAAGAAGATAAATTTCCAGGTTTGGAAGTAAGTCTAGTTTATATTGAAACACCTGCTAACCCCACTAATAGTATAGTTGATATTTCAAATTCTAGAAAGCTTGCCAATAAATTATCTAATACTGAAAATAAAGTTTTTTTAGCAATAGACAACACTTTTATGGGACCTGTTTTCTCTCAACCAATTGATCATGGTGCTGATGTTGTATTGTATTCTGCAACAAAGTATATTGGTGGTCATAGTGATCTTGTTGCGGGAGCAGCATCTGGGTCAAATGAAGTTATTAGTAGATTAAAGGGTATGAGAGTATTTATGGGTAATATGGCTTCTCCATTTACATGTTGGTTGATTACTAGAAGCCTTGAAACCCTTAAAATACGAATGGAGAAAAGTGCTGAAAACGCAATGAAAATTGCTAATGTATTAAAAAATCATTCCAAAATTGATAATATTCACTACCTAGGTCTTATAGAAGAGGGAACTAGGGAGTATGAAGTTTATAAAAAACAGTACTCAAGTAGTGGAGGAATGATATCGATAGATGTCAAAGGTGGTGAGAAAGAAGCTTTTACTTTCTTAGATAATCTAAAGTTGGTCAAATTAGCTGTGAGTTTAGGTGGAACAGAGAGCCTTGCATGTCACCCATTCTCAATGACACATGCTGACGTAAGTTTAGAAACTAAAAATAAAATTGGAATGAGTGAATCACTTGTAAGAATTTCAATTGGAATAGAAGATGCTGATGACTTAATTGATGATATTATTAATGCACTTGATAAGGTTTAGCCTCATTTTTTATGAAAAGTCTTAATAATGGAATATTTGAATTTTTACTTGATCTTAAATCAAATAATAATAGAGAATGGTTTAATGAAAATAAAGCAAAATTTATTGAACATCAAAACACCATCAAAACATTTGCTTTAGATATTGAAAAATCATTAAATAATAGTGATCAGATAGAAAAAGTAAAAGTTTTTAGAATTTACAGAGATGTGAGATTCTCTAAAGATAAAAGCCCTTTTAAAACAAACTTTGGTATAGCATTTTTAAGAAAAAAACCTTATTTACATGGAGGATACTATATTCATATCACTCCTGGTGGTTGTTTTATTGCATCTGGTATTTGGGACCCAAGTAATAATGATTTGTTAAGAATTAGGAAAGAAATTGAGTTTAATGGAGATGAGATGAACAAAGTTGTTTGTCATAATAATATTAAAAATTATTGGGGCCCACTCAAAGGAGATGAGGTTAAGACATCTCCAAAAGGCTTCTCAAAAGATGATCCAAATATCAATCTACTTAGAAAAAAACAGTTTGTCTTTATGAAGTCATTTAAAGATAATCATGTAACTAGAAAATCTTTTGAAGAAGAAGTAGTTAAGCATTTTGAAGTTGTGAGACCTTTCCTAGATTTCATTTCTGATGTACTGACAACAGACTTGAATGGTGAATCTATCATTTAAATGAAAAAATCAATAAGAATCTTTATGAACTTTTTTTATTGATCTACCAGAGGGATCATTCATCTCTTGGAAAGATTTATCCCATTTGAGAGCCTCCTCAGTACTACAAGCTACAGATTTTACTGATGGTACACATCTAGCACACTCATCTCCAGGAAAATATTTCTGAAAAATCATCCTAAACAAATATTCTTCTTTTGTTTTTGGAGTGTTTACAGGAAAATCTACTAATCTTTTTGAGAAAACTTCATCTGAAATAGACTTCTCAGCATACTCTTTAAGTGAATCAATCCAATTATACCCTACACCATCTGAAAACTGTTCTTTCTGTCTCCATAATATCTCATCAGGTAGATATCCTGTGAATGACTCTCTAAGTATATTTTTTTCAATTTTCTTAGAATTTATCATTTTAAGTTGAGGATCAATATTCATAGAGTAGTCTAAGAATTCAACATCAAGAAATGGCACCCTCCCCTCAACACCCCATGCAGATAATGATTTGTTAGCTCTAAGGCAATCATAGAGATGAAGTTTGTTAATTTTCCTTAGAGTTTCTTGATGAAATTCTTTCGAGTTTGGAGCTTTATGAAAATAAAGATAGCCACCGAAAATTTCATCAGCACCCTCACCTGATAAAACCATTTTGATTCCCATTGACTTAATATACCTAGCCATTAAATACATAGGAGTAGATGCTCTTACTGTTGTGACATCATACGTTTCTAAAAAATAAATGACATCTTCAAGAGAGTCTAGAGCTTCTTGAACAGTGAAATGAATCTCATGGTGGATTGTACCTAAATATTCAGACACTTTTTTAGCAGCTTTTAGATCTGGAGAACCTTCTAATCCAACAGCAAAAGAGTGAATTTGTGGCCACCAGGCATCATTTTTATCATTTGACTCAATTCTTTTCTTTGAAAATTTTTTAACGATTGATGATATTATTGAGGAATCTAAACCACCAGATAATAGCACTCCAACTGGCACATCTGACATTAGCTGTCTTTTAACTGCAGCTTCTAATTTTTCTCTTAATTTTTTGGTTGAAGTGTAATTATTTAACTTATCAAAATTCATCCAGTTTTTCTTGTAGTAAGGAACTGGTTCAGCATGAGTGTTTATCATGTAGTGACCAGGAGGGAACTCTTTTATGTTTTCACAGTTTCCAATAAGACACTTCATCTCTGAAGAAAAGTACAATGTTCCGTTTTTATCTTTTCCCATATATAGAGGGATGACTCCAATTGGATCTCGAGCTACAAAAAATGAATTATTGCTTTTATCATAAAGAAAAAATGCAAAAATACCGTTAAGCTTATTAAGTAATTCTTTACCGTATTCTTGGTAGAGTGGAATAATAACTTCACAGTCTGACTCAGTCTTGAAGTTGTATCTAATATTTTCTGATTTCTTTAGCTCTAGGTGATTATAAATCTCACCATTCACTGTCAATATTATTTTCTCGTCGTTAGATAGAAGAGGTTGTCTACCAGATTTTATATCTACAATTGATAATCTCTCGTGAGCTAATATAACATTATCTGAATCATAAATTCCTGACCAATCAGGCCCTCTATGCCTTACCTTTTTTGACATGAGTAGAGACTTTGATCTCATATCCTTGTCAAATTTTAAATTGTTATTGTAAATTGCAACTATACCACACATTAACGTAAAATAAACATGCAATATAAAATCAAAAATTCACTTTTTTATATATTATTTTTCTCTATATCCTTTGTTTTTTCATGTACTGATAATCAATCTAAAAATATCTCAAAAAATGGGATGGTATCTTCTGCTCACCCACTAGCATCTCAAGTCGGTTTAGATATTTTAAAGTCAGGGGGAAATGCTTTTGATGCAGCTATTGCTGTACAATTTACTTTATCAGTTGTGTACCCTACTGCTGGAAAGATTGGTGGTGGTGGATTTGCTGTTTACAGACTCTCTAATGGAGAAGTTGGAAGTTTAGATTTTAGAGAAAAAGCACCTATCAACTCAAGTAGAGATATGTACTTGTCTAGTGAAGAAGATGGTGGAGTTGTTGATGATGATAAAAGTAAGTTAGGTCACCTTGCCTCAGGCGTTCCTGGATCTGTTGATGGGATGGTAAAGTTATATCAAAAATATGGTTCATTACCTTGGGAAGATTTACTTGAGCCATCTATTATTTTTGCAAGAGATGGTTTTCAAATCACTGAGAGACAAGCAAAAAGCTTAAATTCTGCAAAATTATCCTTTAAAAAAGTAAATGATGAAAACATTCCTTTCATAAAAAATGGATCCTGGAAGAAAGATGACTTACTTGTTCAATTAGATTTATCAAAGACATTAGAGAGAATAAGAGATAACAAAAGAGAAGGATTTTACTCTGGGTTAACTGCAGAATATATTATTGCTGAGATGATAGAGGGTAATGGGATAATAACCTATGAAGATTTAAACTCATACTCATCTGTTTGGAGAGATCCTATTATTGGAAATTATAAAAATCATAAAATAATATCAATGGCACCACCTTCTAGTGGCGGAATTGCCTTGTCTCAGCTACTTTATGGTGCAGAGCTTCTGGAAGTAAATAAATATGTACATAACTCACTTGAATATATTAACCTGATAGCCGAGATAGAAAGCAGAGTCTATGCTGACAGAGCAACTTATCTAGGTGATCCTGATTTCTTTGATGTACCAGAGAATAATCTCCTTGACATAAATTATCTTAATAATAGGTTTCAAAATATTAAAGAACTAAAAAAAACACCATCAGATGAAATTAAAGAAGGTAATATATTCATTAATGAATCTAATGAAACAACTCATTTCTCTATTGTAGATTCATTTGGTAACGCTGTTTCATTAACTACCACAATTAATGGTGGATATGGATCTAAAGTAGTAGTAGATGGAGCAGGATTTCTTCTAAATAACGAAATGGATGATTTTAGTGTAAAACCTGGTCATCCTAATATGTTTGGTTTAATAGGAGGTGAAGCTAACGCAATTGAACCAAACAAAAGGATGCTTTCATCAATGACCCCTACAATCATAGAGAAAGAAGGAAAATTATTTATGGTTTTAGGTACTCCTGGTGGTTCAACTATAATAACCTCAGTTTTTCAAACAATTCTAAATGTGATAGATTACAATATGGGAATGCAAGAAGCAGTTGATGCAAAGAAATTTCATCATCAATGGTTACCAGATGTTCTTGTATTTGAAGAAAACTCATTTTCAAAAGATTTAATTAATGATCTTACTAATATTGGTCATAAAGTAACTGAACGAGGAACGTTAGGTAGAATGGACTGTATATTATTAAAAGATAATGTTTTAGAAGGTGGTGCTGATAAGAGAGGTGATAATGTAGCTATAGGTTATTAATAATACCCCTTATTTATATATTTAATTTATGACTGAAGCTGAGGTCTCTAATTATTTCTTTTGGTTAAAAATTCAAATGGGAGGTATTGCTATTTTCATAATTACATTATTTTTTTATATAATTTCTAAAATTAATATCAAATAAATATTTTTATTTATGTTAGATTTTCTTTTAAGTGAAACTTTCTTTTTAGTTTTCGGAATATTAACCTTTATTATATTGTTTCTACTTTATAGCTCAGAAAAAGATTAATATTTTCTTCTTTGATTAAATCAAACAAATTAAATTATAAAATTACTTTTTAGAAAAAAACCAAAATACAGATCATATTTAGTTTTATTACTTTTTAATATTATGATAAATAAAAAAAATCTTCAACCAATTGAATTATCTGATTTAATAAGAGTTGGAAAAGATAATGATGGAGGTTATATCATTCCTAAAAGAATTATAGATGAATGTGACGGATTATTATCATATGGAATTAATAAAGATTGGTCATTTGAGAAAGATTTTTATAGAAAAAAAGAGTTAAATATTCATTGTTATGATCATTCGCTTACTATCTACTCACTAATTAAGTTTTCTGTAAAATCATTCTTTTATTCTATATTTTATTTTCTCATTCTAGATAGAAAAAGACTAAATAGATCTCTCAAAGGAATTAATATTATTACTAGTTATTACAGTTTTTTTAAAAGTAAAATCATCCATTTTAAAAATAAAATTTGGAATGATGATATAGGTCAAAATATTACTGTCCCTGAGACAATTAAGAAAATAGAAGATTGTGGGTCAAAAAAAATATTTATTAAGATGGATATTGAGGGAGCAGAGTATAAAGCTTTAAATTCTATAATAGATTCAAATAAAAACATCATTGGTATAGCAGTTGAGTTTCATGAAATTATTACTAATTGTAATATGTTTAATAACTTGATAGATAATTTAAAAACATCATTTTATATTGCTCATATTCACGGAAATAACTATAGTAAATTTGATAAAACATCAAATCTTCCATCATCCATTGAACTTACATTTATTCATAAAAGTCTAATAAAATATCCTATTGTTAAGTCAAGGTTAAGTTATCCAATAGAAGGTTTAGATCAACCAAATAAACACTCAAAAGCTGATATTAAGTTGAATTTTATAGATTAGTTATCAATAACTATCTCTACTCTCCTATTCTTTTGTCTTCCACTTTCAGAATCATTACTAAATCTAGGTCTAGATGAACCCAAACCTATAGTTTTAATTCTATTGCTTTGAATTCCATTTTCAACAAGAAATTTCTTAATTGAATTTGCTCTATCCCTTGATAACTTGACATTTGCTCTATAATCTCCTGAGTTATCAGTATGACCCTCTATTAAAATTTTTATTTGGCTATCATTAAATAAATGCAACAAATTTTTTAGAAAAGGAATTGACTCATCGGTCAACTCAGTTGATGACCTTTCAAAATTTATTTTTGACAAAATTTTTCTTTTACCTATCTCAATTTTATCCATTTCTATATTTACTACTTTTGATTTTTCAACACTTATAACTGTATCTTTTAGAAAATAAGAATCAGCTTTTATAGTAAAAGTGTATTCACCAGTATTATCAAGTTGATATAGTATTTTTGAAGATTTAATTGAATCAATTTTATTTATAAATGGAGATGTTACTTTTATAGTTCCACTTTTGATTTCAGGTATAATATTAATTTCAAGTTTTAATTTTTCCTCAGAGTCTATCAATCTATAAATTGATAAATCATAATTTGTCTTACTATCTAATGACTCAGACAGATAGAATGCTGAATTTATTAAATTTGATGATATTGACAATTTTGATGAATTTATATTGAAATTTTCAACTACTACAGGATTTGTCCATTTCTCATAAGTTTCATCTTCTTTCACTGAAAAGAATATTTTATATCCCTCATTTAATCTATTTGAAATAAATAATAATGTATCATTATTTAATAGATATGGAGACAACTCCTGAAAATTGGAATTTAAATTAGAACCTGAGTTATTAAGTCTACTCCAAGAATTACCTATTTTTTTTGAATAATATATATCTTCAACTCCATAACTACCAAAACTCTCGATAGATAGGAAAATAAGATTATTTAAAGGATCAATTGATCCGGAAACATTTTTGTTCTCCATATCCAAACCTATTAATTCAGTCTCTGATATTTTTTCATATGGTTCTGAATTTGAATAGGTAATGATTTTATTATTTCTTAGAATATATAAATGAATCTTATCTATCCCTAGAAGCAAATCATTTTCGGGTGTATTAACTTGATCTATATTAATTGGAAAAGTCCAGTAACCGTTAATTTTTTTTCTTATCCATAAATCATTTAAGTCATTTATTCCTGAATTATTATTTGGGTTTTTGTTACTATTAAAAAAAATTATTGATTCATCATAATTTAGATAAATATTATATTCATTAAATATATAAGGAACTATATTACCTTCTTTAATCAATAATTTTTTAAAAGATTGAGCAAATGAAAAAGATGATAGAAATACCAAAATAAAAGTTATCCTATATCTAATATTCATTTCTAATATTTACTTGATTTATGAGTGATTTCCCTTCTATTAATCTTTTATAATTATTAATTATCTGAGGGACTGCTGCCTCTTTATTAGTGACACTTGCATTATGTGGTGTAATTTGGATGTTTTTATAATTCCATAATAGACTAGTTTTGGGTAATGGCTCTTCTTCAAACACATCTAAAAAAGCACCCGAAAGCGTCCCATTATCTATATATTTTAAAATATCATTTTCATTTTGGACTTTACCTCTAGATACATTTATTAAGTAAGTTCCTTTATTTAGCTTCTTAAATAATTTCTCACTTAACAACTGTGATGTTTTAGATGTATATGGTACAGTACAGACAAGAACATTTATTTCTTTTAAAAATTTATCTAACTCATCACCATGATATAATTTTATTGTATCTGAATGTTTTTTATTTAGGGTATAACCTATAACATCAAAGCCTAATAGATTAAGTTTAGTGCCTGCATCTGACCCCAAGGAACCATATCCTAAAATTCCAATTTTAATTGGAATTTCAGGAAATGTATCGTTATCCCAAATTTTACTTGTTTTATCATCCATGTACTTTTGAATTCTTCGATGATAAAAAAGAACAGCAGTAACTATGTAATTTGTCATAGAAAAAGCTAATTTTTCATCAGAAATTCTACATATAGGAATGTTTTTATTTAAAGAAAAATCATTCAAAATATGATCAACTCCTGCACCCATCGAATAAATTAATTTTAAATTTTTGAATTTTCTCAATAGTCCAATTGGATGTTTCCACAAGCAAACGCAATCTACATTCTCATAATCTGTAATTTCAGGCCATATCTGAATACTAAGATCAATATCTGATTTATTAAATTCATTCACCCACGATTCAGTATCTGTTTTTGGAGCTATAATTGCAATGTTCACTTTTCTACTTTTTTATTAAATAAAGAATATATGAAATGGAAGATGTTAAAAAAGTACCAATAAAATTAAACCATAAATAACTTATATTTTTTTCATAAATATTAAATAAAACAAAAACCAAAATTTGGGAAATTATCGCAGCGTAAAAAATATGAAAAGATTTAATTCTCTTTGAGAAAAATGCAACTAGGAAGATACCTAATACATTCCCATACAATAATGAAGCAATAATATTTATAGACTCAATTAAATTCTCCTCTTGAGCAAAAAATAATGAAAAAAGAATGGCAATTATACCCCAACCCAAATTAAAAAATTTAGAAGCTAATACATCTTTTGAATGATCCTCTTTTTTGTTAATAAATCTTTTATAAATATCAATAGTTGATATGGCAGATAAAGCACTTATCTCAGCTGAAGTTGAGCTCATAGCAGCTGATAGGACAAGAGCTATAATAACACCAATCAGTCCTACAGGAAGATAGTTTAGAATAAAATGCAAAAATATAAAATCTGATTCTGGCTTTTCATAATCAAAACCATTTTCAATTGCATTTTTCTCAAATTTTTTTCTTAATTGATCTATCTCTTCATTATTTTGAATTATTGCATCAGAATTAGTTATTATATCACTTATAATTAATTCTCTTTTTTGATTAAATAAATTATCTGTTTTTTGATCAATTTCTTGATATAGTTCATAGTTATTATCTTGTTGGAAAGAGATTAGATTATCATTAAAATTAATTGGAGGTTTATAAAGACTGTAAAAAACAAATAATAGTGTCCCAATTAACAAAATAAAGAACTGAAGAGGTATTTTTAGTATAGCATTAAAAATTAACCCAATTCTACTTTCTTCAATATTTTTTGCGTTAATATATCTTGATACTTGAGACTGATCTGTTCCAAAATAAGAAAGAGAAAGAAAAAAACCACCCAGTAAACCAGACCAGATAGTATACCTTTCATTGATATCAAATGAGAAATTTATTGCATTATTTTTATCAAAAGTTTTAATCAAATTAAAAGATTCGTTAACTGTCAAATAACTATTTATATAATATAATAGATAAAAAAAGACTACTATCAAACCAGACAAAATTAAAATCATCTGATATTTATGAGTATAGCTTACAGCCTTACTTCCTCCAATAACTGTATAAAGGATAACTAAAAATCCAACTAAAATAACTGTAGATGTCATATTCCAACCAAGAATAGTAGTTAATATAATAGATGGTGCGTAAATAGTAATACCACATTGTAAACCCCTTTGAAGTAAAAAAAAGAAAGAGGTTAGAGCTCTTACTTTATAATCAAATCTTTCTTCTAAATATTGATAGGCTGTAAAAACTTTAGATCTATAGTAAATTGGTACAAATAGAGCAGAGACTACAATTAACGCAAGTGGTAATCCTAGATAAATTTGAATAAAACTCATACCCTCCTTGTACCCTTGACCAGGTGTAGAAAGAAATGTGATAGCACTTGCTTGAGTAGCCATCACTGATAACCCAATAGTAGACCATTTGACTGAATTGTCACCTAGAATATATGATTTTAAATTTTTATTCTGTCTGTTTTTAATAGCACCATATACTGCTATAGTTATCAATATTGAAGAAAATATAACAAAATCTATATTTGACATATTATTAAATAAAAGTATAAATAGTCAATAGAATTATATATGAAACTAAGGCAAGAAATACTTGAATGTAAATTTTTTTAAAATTCATAATAATCAAATATATCAAATTGTATCTGAAAAATATGAACTAAGTGATTTTCTTAAATTATAATTTGAAGACATTGACTCACCGTAAGCACCAGCTGAACAAATCAATAGAATATCATTTCTCTTAGTTAGCTTAAGATCATAATTTTTAGCAAAAATATCTGTTGATTCACAAATAGGACCAACTATATCATATATTTTATTATTCTTATCTGTTGAAGATATATTTATTATTTTATGGCAGCTTCCATATAAAGCTGGTCTAATTAAATCATTCATCCCTGCATCAATAATAAGAAAATTCTTATTATAAGACTTTTTATTAAATAAAACTTTGGATACTAAAAAACCACATTGACCAACTATAGACCTTCCTAATTCGAAGTGAATCTCTTGATCTTCATTAATTTTTAGATTTTGACTAAAAATTTTAAAATAATCCTTAAAATTAGAGAAATTATTTTCTAATGGATTTGTATAATCTATTGACAAACCACCTCCAACATTAATAAATTTAACTTTTAACCCTTTTTCTATAAATAGTTTATTCACCTGGTTTCCTATTTTACATAATTCTAAGAATGGTGCAGTTGTTTCTATTTGAGATCCGATGTGAAAATGAAAACCAACGAGATTCAAGTTAGAATAAGTTTTGAACGAATCTAATAGATCATTTATATCATTTAAGTCAATCCCAAATTTATTATTTCTATATCCGGTTTCAATATTTTTATGTGTACCTGTTTTAATACCTGGATTAATTCTTATAGAAACTTGAGTTATATTATTCAGATTTTTAGAAATTGAATTTATTACATCAATTTCTTCAATAGATTCACAGTTAAAATAAGAGATATTATTTTTAATAGAATACTCTATCTCCTTATCAGTTTTACCAACACCTGCAAAAACTATATCTTTAGGAGAAAACCCAACATCTAATGCATGCTTAATTTCATTAGAACTAACAGCATCAACTCCAATTCCTTTTGATTTGATTACATTTAAGAGCTTGACATTGGAATTAGCCTTTAGAGCATAGTGAACTTTACCTCTGCCGAATAAATGCTTTGATAGATTATCTAAGTTATTATTTAGAACATCAATATCATAATAATAAAAAGGAGTTTCTAACTCTTGAAATTTGTTTAATAAATCTTTATTAAACATTAAAACAATATTATTAAGAAACTGATTTCACAATTTGCTTGAACGACTCAGGATCATTCATTGCTATATCAGCTAATACTTTTCTGTTAAGTTCAATTTTAGCTTTTTTAAGCTTATCCATAAAATCAGAATAAGATAAACCTGATAATCTAACAGCAGCATTAATTCTTTGAATCCAAAGACCTCTAATTTCTCTTTTCTTTGTTTTTCTATGAATATAAGAGTACTGTAAAGCTTTTTCAACAGCATTTTTAGCAACTGTCCATACATTTTTTCTTCTTCCAAAAAATCCTTTAGCTAATTTGAAAACTTTTTTCTTTCTAGCTTTTGCGGCGACAATGTTTCTTGATCTCGGCATAATTACAAATTTAAATCATTCTTTTAATATTCTTTTCATCAGACTTGTTGACAATGGATGTCTTTGTCAGATTTCTTTTTTGTTTGGTCTCTTTCTTAGTTAAAATATGATTTTTAAAAGCATTTTTTCTTTTAACTTTTCCAGTTCCAGTTAATTTGAACCTTTTTTTAGCTCCAGACTTTGTTTTAACTTTTGGCATAACTTTATTTTTTTGGTGATAACATTAAAAACATTCTTTTTCCTTCTAATTTAGGTAATTCTTCAACATTTGCATACTCTTCTACAGCTTGGGCAAGTTTTAATAATAAAATTTCACCTCTTTCCTTAAAAACAATTGTTCTTCCATAAAAATGAACATATGCTTTTACTTTAGCTCCACTTTCTAAAAATTTAATTGCATGTTTCAACTTGAAATTAAAATCATGATCATCAGTGTTTGGGCCAAACCTTATCTCTTTTAAAAGAGTTTTCTGAGCATTAGATCTAATTGATTTTTGCTTTTTCTTCTGCGTATATTTGAATTTAGAATAATCAATAATTTTACATACAGGTGGATCTGAGTTTGGAGATATTTCTACTAAATCAAGACCTAATTGTGTTGCCATTTCTTGTGCTTTGTATAAAGGATAAATATTAGATTCAATATTCTCACCAACTAACCTAACCATGGAAGACTTAATATTATCGTTAATTCTATGTAACTCTTCAGGTTTCTTCCAAACTCTTTTTTTAATCCTATTAATTATACCCTCCTTTTTTTATAAATTTTTTGCAAATATCTCAAATAATTAAATAAATAAAAGCAATTTTCAATTTTTTAAATTATCAAATTTCTTTATTAATTAATTTAATAAAATCATTGACAGACATTTCCCCAATATTGCCTTTATGTTTTTTTCTGATCGAAAGAGTTTCTGTTTTCATTTCATTTTCTCCAATAATAATCATGTATGGAATTTTCTTTATTTCTGCATCTCTAATTTTTTTGGAGATCTTTTCATATCTCAGATCGATAGCTACTCTTAAACTAGAGTTTTCTAACTGATTCTTAACAGACAAAGTATAGTTATTAACACTTTCTGTAATTGGTAGAAGTATGACTTGTTCTGGAGCTAACCAAAGAGGAAAATTACCTTCACAATGTTCAGTTATAATTGCAATAAATCTTTCCATTGATCCAAATGGTGCTCTATGTATTATAACAGGAGTTTTTTTTATATTATCCTTATCAATATACTCTAAATTGAATCTTTTAGGGAGTTGGTAATCAACTTGAATAGTTCCTAATTGCCACTCTCTTTCTAGAGAATCATTAACCATAAAATCAATTTTAGGTCCATAAAAAGCAGCTTCACCATAAACAATTTTAGATTCTACATCTCTTTTTTTAACTGCTTCTATAAGATCATTTTCTGCTTTTTCCCATAAAGAGGTATCACCTATATATTTAGATTGATCATCTTTATCTCTTAAAGAGATTTGAACTTTAAAATTATCAAATGAAAGAGATTTAAATACTTTTAATATTAAATCCATAACACCGAGAACTTCTTGACCAACTTGATCAATAGAACAAAATATATGAGCATCATCTTGAGTAAATCCTCTCACTCTTGTCATTCCATGTAACTCACCGCTTTGCTCGTATCTGTAGACAGTACCAAATTCAGCAATTCTAACTGGTAACTCTTTATATGAGTGAGGTCTAAATTTATAAATTTCACAATGATGAGGACAATTCATTGGTTTCAATAAATATTCTTCATTATCTGATGGGACTTGTATAGGTTGAAATGAAGATTCACCATATTTTTCATAGTGCCCAGAAGTTACATAAAGCTTTTTTGACCCAATATGAGGAGTAGTTACATGTTGATAACCTTGTTGAATTTGCTCTTTCCTCATGAAATCAATTAGATTTTCTCTTATAATGTTTCCATTTGGCAGCCACATTGGAAGACCCGAACCGACATTATCACTAAAGAAAAATAATTCTAATTCCTTTCCAATTTTTCTATGATCTCTTTTTTTTGCTTCCTCTAATTTATTTATATAGTCATCCAATAACTCTTTATTTGGAAAAGAAATGCCGTATAGTCTAGTGAGTTGTTTATTTTTTTCATTTCCTCTCCAATAAGCTCCAAGAATTTGTCCCATTACCATCATTATAAATTGCTGAGCAACAAGGTTTGCGTATCCTTTAGGTGTATTGAGTCCTTGACTTAACAAGAG
>JAYPDR010000015.1:0-22111 GCA_038125345.1 Marinoscillum sp.
TGCTCAGAAAATTATCGAAAAAATTGATGATGTAACAATTGAAAAAAACCAAAATTTCACTAATGAAATTTGTGAATTTTTTGACTGTACAGCTGAAGAAATTATGAAATCAAAAAATAGCAACTCTTATTTTTACTCTTATTTCTCTCTTACCCATAAAGAAGTAGATAATTTAATTAACGAAGCTTCATCAAAGTCAAGTTTTGAGAACGCAGCTAATCATTTACTTAATAGCTTAAATCAAGATATAAAAGATCTAAAAACCGATAAAGAAATTAAAGATTTACTATATAAATTAAAAATAAAAATGGATTTATCATCTAGCCAACAATGCTGATCTCACACTATTTAATTTAACAAACACAAATAATAAAAGACTAAAAGAAAGTAAAGATGAGCCTCCATAACTTATTAAAGAAAGAGGAATTCCTATAACTGGAAATAATCCAAGAGTCATTGATAAATTCACAGTAAAATGAAATAAAAATATTGAAAACACTGAGTATCCATAAACTCTAGCAAACCTATCTTTTTGCATCTCAGAAAGTATAAGCACTCTATATAAAAAGATCATATATAATATTATAAATATCATTGAACCAAAATACCCAAACTCTTCTCCGATAACCGAAAATATAAAATCTGTACTTTGAATAGGAACAAAATTTAAAGCGGTTTGAGTACCATTTAAAAATCCTTTGCCAAAAAACCCTCCTGAGCCAATTGCGATTTTTGATTGGGTAATGTTCCATCCAGAACCTAGAGGATCTAAATTAGGATTTATTAGAGTTTCTATTCTTTGTTTTTGTTTTGGCTTTAACAAATCATTTAATACAAAACCTTGAGCATTAATAATCAATATTCCTAAAATTAGGAGAATTATGGAATTTATTATTCTTTTAGTATTCTTTATGTTTATACCAATAAAAATTAAAAACATAAATATTATAATTCCATATAAGACGAATGAACTGAATAAAAGACCCAAGACGAAAATTAGAGCAATTGAAAAAATCAATATAAAAAAACTTAAGTATAGTCCTTCTCTAAGAAACACTAAAAAAAATGAAAAATAAACTAAGGCTGTTCCTGTGTCACCTTGAATTATGATTAAAATAGATGGCAAAAGGAAAACAAGAGAAGTTAAAATGATATGTTTAGGGTTTTTTAAATCAACAGAATAAGAATCAAAAACTTTAGCTAAAAATAAAGCAGTAGAAAACTTTGAAAATTCTGACGGTTGGAATTTAAAACCAAAAAAATTAAACCAAGAAGAGTGACTGTTTACTTCTTGTCCTAAAAATAATACCAAGACTAGTAAGATTAATGAAATCACATACAAAGGCAATGCAATATCAAAAATAAATCTATATTCAATAATAGAAACTATAAAAAAAACAATGACACATAAAAGTATCCAAATTAACTGTTTAAATGACTCATTCTCTAAAGTAAGAAAGTTGTATTCTTCTGAATTATGAGTTGAAAAAATTGAAAAAAAACCAATTAATATCAAAGCAATATATGATCCTATTAATACTAGATCATTATCAAAAAAACTATTCTTGATCTTCCTCATCTATAAATTCTCCTAATAAAACATATTCTTCAAGCCAATTTCTCCTAATATTTCCAAAAATATATTTTTCAGCAGTCAAGCTTGCTATTGATGCTGCAGCTCTCCCCCCCCAGCCTGAATTCTCAATATATGCTGCTATGGCAATTTTAGGATCATCCTTAGGAGCAAATCCCATGAAGCCAGAATGATCATATCCATGTGGATTTTCTACCGTACTCGTTTTTCCACACAGGGACAGCTCTTTTAAAAAACCTCTTCTCCCAGAACCTGAGGTAACCACTCCCTCCATAGCTTCAACAACATATTCAAAATGAGGCTTACTTATTTGTAAAATATTTTTTTTAGGTTTATCAACTGGTTTATTATCTATTTCCAAAACCAAATTAGGATCAAAATAAAAACCTCTATTAGCCATAATTGCTGCTAAGTTAGCCATTTGCAATGGAGTTACAAGTAGCTCTCCTTGGCCTATGCTTAATGAGTAAATATTTGAAAACTTCCACCTATTATTTCCATATATATTGTCGTAATAATCTGAATTAGGGATGTAACCTTCACTTAAACTAGAAAGATGGAAATTCAATTTTGAACCTAATCCAAACATTCTAACATAATTATTCCATTCATTTAAGCCAAGCTCTGTATCAACAAATGTGTTTAAAGATTTTTGCTGATTAATTATCTTTCTAAATAATTTAAAAAAATAATTGTTTGATGATTTTATGATAGCTTGTTTCAAATCATACAGTCCCTCAGGGGCTAAGTCTCCTATACTATTATTATCAATGTATATTCTCTCATCATAATTTACTAAATTTTCCTCTAACCCAATTAAACCTTGAATAAGCTTAAACATAGATCCAGGAGGATATGTAGCCATAAGTGCTCTATTGTAAATAGGATTTAAAGTGTCCTGTTGCAAAGCCATAAAATTCTTAGAAAAACCTTTCCCTGTTAATATATTTGGGTCATAAGATGGAGATGAGGCAATAGCTAAAACATTTCCAGATGAGGGCTCAATTGCTACAACACTACCAACCTTTCCTTCAAGGAGTTTTTCAATATATATTTGTAATGAAGCGTCAATGGTAAGTTTTAGACTTTTACCATCACGTACCAACACATCATCAAAACCTTCATTAAAACTACCAGCAGAGATTCCATTAACATCATAAAGTTTTAATTTATAACCTTTTACTCCTCGTAATGATTTTTCATAATACCTTTCTATACCAGTCATCCCAATATTATCCCCAGGTTTATAATAATGTGAAGAATCAGAACGTAGCTCATTAGGTCCTACCTCAGAAACATAACCTAGCAAATGAGAAAGGATAGGAACTTTGTGTGACCGGATTGGCTTAGGATTATGAAAAATTCCTTTATAATCATATAAATTACTTTGAATTTTAGCAAAAGAGATATTATCCATGTCTTTATAAAAAATAGACGGTCTAAATAAAGAGTACTTCCTTGCATTTTTAATTTTTTGATCTAATTCATCAATAGAAATTGAGAATGAATTTAAGAACTTTAAAGTATCATTAATCTTAAACTGTCTAGGAATTATTGAAAAATCATATGAAGGCTTATTTTCAACAATAATAGAATCATTTCTATCATAAATTATTCCTCTGGAAGGATAAACTTGCTCTAAATGAATTGTATTGTCCTCTGATAATTTTTTGTACTTTTCGTCATATATCTGTAAATAAAATAATCTTGACGAGAGAAGTAAAAAAATTGAAAGTAAAATTAATTTAAAAACTAATGATTTATCTCCACTCATTTGTGTTATTAGATTTTAAAAATAATAACTGAAAAATTATCATAAAAACATAATTTGAGATAGTTGAATAAAATATAAAACTAAAATTTTTTAATGAAAAAAAAATTCCAGATTCAAAAAGAGAAAGAAAGCAAAAGAAAAAAATAAGCAATGGAAATGAGTAATAAAAAAACTGCAAAGAACCTATTTCATTTAAAGATATTACGTTTATTTCATCTAACTTTTCCTCACCAACAATTTTTGAAGCCCATAAATTTCTAAAAAAAACAATAAGGATAAGAGCTAATGAAAAAATACCTAAAGAATTATTAAAAAGATCAAAGGCTACTCCAATCATAAAGGCAAATAAAAGATTAGTTTTAGAATCCTTTTTCATCCAAAATAGAATAAAAATCATTATTATAGGGAATAGCATAATGAAATCAAAAAAGATCACATTATTCAACACAAAAAATTGAAACAACATTAATAGAGAAATCAATAAAAAATTATTCTTCATTTGTTCTTTGTTCTATTTTAATTTTTTCATCTTTCATTAAATAATTAATGACATATACGTTTGATAAATTATAGAAATTTTGAGATGATATCACCTCAATTTGATAAAAATTAGAATTAACCTCTTTGTTCACTGAAACAATTTCTCCAATAACTATATCCTTTGGATATATAGAATCAAAAGATGAGGTAATAATTTGATTTCCTACCTCAATATTTATATGCTTTGGGACATAAAGTAAACTAAGAATAGAAGGATCTTTCCCCGACCAATTTATAGTAGATAGAGTGCCTGTTTCTTTAACTAAAGATGAGACATAGTGAGATGTGTTTAATAGAGAAATAATTGTAGAAAAATTATTTGAAACATATTTAACTTTACCAACTACTCCTAGGTTAGAAATAACTCCCATACCTTCTTTAATACCATCTTTTCTGCCTTTATTAATAGTTATATAGTTTTTATCTTTTCTTAAAGAGTTATTTATAACTTCTGCTCTAATTAAACTATAGGAATTTTTATAAACAGAATCAGCTGATTGCTCAAAGTCCGTTTTAAAAATTATATTTTCTCTCAATAATTTATTCTCTTTCTCAAGTAATTTATTCTTCTTATCTAAAGCAAAATAATCCTTGATTGATGATTGTAAACTGTAAATGTTGCCAGAAATAAAATTTGAGGAATTTAAAAATTTCGTTTTTAAAACAAAATTTTCATTAACTAAGAAAAAAACTGAAATAAAAACTAGAAGGATGAAAGTAATTGCGTAACTATATAAGCTTATAAATTTTATAAGATTACGCATTTGCTAATTAAGACATTAAAACAGCTCTAAATCCCTCAATGTTTTTGAGTGCTATCCCTGTCCCTCTCACAACAGCTCTTAAAGGCTCTTCAGCTATGTGTATTGGTAGTTTAGTTTTAAGATTTAACCTTTTATCTAAACCTCTAAGTAAAGCCCCTCCACCTGTTAAATAAATACCATTATCATAAATATCTGCAGAAAGTTCAGGTGGAGAACTCTCCAAAGCTTTAAGAACAGCCTCTTCAATTTTAGAAATGGATTTATCCATAGCAAAAGCTATTTCTGAATAAGTAATTTTAACAACTTTTGGAATACCTGTAAGTAAATCTCTCCCTCTTATATCTAAATCTTCAGGTGGCTCTTTTAACTCAGTCATTGCAGATCCGACTTCAATTTTAATTTTTTCCGCTGATCTTTCACCAATTAACAAATTATGTTGCCTTTTCATATAGTCAAGAATATCAGCTGTAAAGCTATCACCGGCAACTCTTATTGACTGATCAGTAACTATTCCTGACAGAGCAATTATTGCAATTTCTGTTGTACCTCCACCAATATCTACAATCATGGAACCAACTGGCCTTTCAATATTTATTCCTATTCCTATCGCTGCAGCTAATGGCTCATGAATCATGTAAACTTCTTTAGCACCAGCATGTTCAGCAGAATCTCTTACAGCTCTTTTTTCAACTTCAGTAATTCCAGATGGTATACATATCACCATCCTGTGCGATACTGGAAAAAAACGTCTTCCACTATCTATCATTTTTATTAAGCCTCTAATCATATGCTCAGCAGCATGAAAATCAGCTATTACCCCATCTTTAAGGGGCCTGATTGTTCTAATATTTTCATGAGTTTTTTCATGCATTTGCATAGCCTCTGAACCAACCGCAAGAACCTTATTAGTTATTCTATCAATTGCAATAATTGAAGGTTCATCAACAACAACTGATCCTTTGCTAATAATTAGGGTGTTAGCAGTTCCTAAATCAATAGCTAAATCGTTATTAAAATAATCAAAAAATCCCATGATAATTTATTTGTCTATAATCAATTACAAAAGTAAGAAAATATATGTTATAGAATAACTAATGATAAAAATGTCTTACTTTACTAAAGTACATAGCTATATTATTTTTATTACACTCATCTATTGATAGCTGATCTTTTATTGAACCGCCTGGTTGAACAATACCACAAATACCCTCCCCAGAAGCAATCTCCACACAATCGGGAAAAGGAAAAAATGCATCAGATGCCATTACTGATCCTTTAAGATTAAAATTGAAAGATTTTGCTTTTTTAATAGCAAATTTTAAAGCATCAACTCTTGAGGTCTGACCAACACCACTTGATAACATTTGTTTGTTTTTAACTAATACAATAGCATTTGATTTTGAGTGCTTCACAACTTTATTTGCAAATTCTAAATCTTCTAACTGTGATGTGGAGCATTTTTTTTCAGTGACCGATTCCCAGCTAGAATGTCTAGTAGTCAGATTATCTGACTGCTGTTTTATAACTCCATTTAAAATATCTCTTGAAATATATTCTTGAAAAATATTTTTCTTTTGGAGAAGTATAACTCTATTTTTATTTGATGTTAAAATATCCAGAGCATCTTTATCATATTTTGGAGAGATTATTATCTCAAAAAATAGATTGTTAATTTTTTTAGCAGACTCAACATCAAGAGTTTTATTTGAAATAAGAACTCCTCCAAAAGCAGATAAAGGATCTGCATCAAATGCCTTAGAATACGATGAGGAAAGATCAGAAGAGGATGCAATACCACAAGCATTATTGTGCTTTAAAATAGCAAAAGTAGTTTCCTTAAATTCTGAGATTAATTTAACTGCTGCATTTATATCTAATAGATTATTATAGGAGAGCTCTTTGCCATGTAACTGCTCAAAAATTTTATTTAAATCCCCCTTAAAGATAGCTTGTTGATGAGGGTTCTCTCCATATCTTAATTTTTTATAAATTCCTGTCGACTTACCAAAAAACTCTTCAATATCCTCATCATACTTAAGCACGTGTGAGAAAGCTTGAAAAGCCATTTCTTTTCGATATTTAATATCTGAAGAAAAATTTAGCTTGTTTAAATAACTTAAAACATTTTGATACTGAGCTCTTGAGGATATTACTAATACTTGAGAAAAATTTTTTGCAGCAGCTCTTATTAACGATACTCCACCAATGTCAATTTTTTCGATTATATCCTCTTCGCTCTTATTTGATTTTATGGTTTCTTTGAATGGATAAAGATCCACTATAATCATATCAATTTTTGAAATATTGTGTCTTTCTAAATCCTCTTTATCTGAGAGGACTGTTTCTCTATTTAATAATCCTCCAAAAATTTTGGGATGAAGTGTTTTTACCCTACCTCCAAGTATAGATGGGTAATCTGTAATTGACTCGACAGAAACTACAGGAATATTTAATGATTCAATATACTTCTTTGTTCCTCCAGTTGATATTATTTTTATCTGGTTTTTGTGAAAGGCTTTACATAATTCATCGATTCCTTCTTTATTAAATACCGATATTAAAACTGATTGAATTTTTTTCATGAGCAAAAATAAAGCTATAATTTATCTAACAAGTATTTTTCAATTATTTGAGGATAAAACTCATATTCTAACTTATGAATTCTAGCGCTTAATTTATCAATTGAATCATTTTTGAGAACTGGAATTGATTTCTGAAATAATATTTTACCATCATCATATTTTTCATTGACAAGATGAATTGAAATTCCAGATATATTCTCTTTAGCCTCCAATACACTTTTATGAACCATTGCTCCATAGTATCCTTTACCTCCGTACTTAGGCAGTAAAGATGGGTGTATGTTTAAAATTTTATCATTATAAAGCTTAGTAATCTCATTAGGAATCAATCGTAAATACCCAGCTAGTATGATGTGAGTAATTTTATTCAGTTGAAGTAAATTAATTAAATCTTTTGGTGGGGTTGTATTGTAATTAAAGTATTGAGATTTTATGTTAAGATTTTTTGCTCTTTCTAGAACATACGCTTTTTTATTATCAGAAAAAACAATAGACGGACAAATTGTTTTATGACCTTGAAAATACTCACAGATACTTTGAACATTTGTTCCGTTACCTGAAGCAAAAAGAGCAAGATTAAACATGATTAATAGTATTATTTCTTTTAAAAGATAACATCAAGCCGTAGGTTAAAATAAAAAAACCTAACCAGAAAAGATTAATAAATGGCTTCTTAACAGCCTCAATTATAACCCAGTTCTTTTGAGTAGTTTCAAATGATATTTTAAATTTTTCTTCTTTGGGTAAAATTTCAGATAGATAAACTTTGATTCCTAGGTCATCTATAATATCTGGAATTAAACCCACTTTCTCTCCATCTATAAGATATGCTGGTTTAGCAATATACTCTTGTCCCGAGGCTAAAATTTTAATTGAAGCCTCTGCTAAAAACTGTGAGTAATTATCATCATCTGATTTAGTAGTTATTTTTTCGATTGATGAAACATAATCATTTAAATAAAAAATTTCTTCCATACCAACTATAAGAGAATCTCTTTCAGACCAGATTGTTTCTTGTGTAGGATCAGGATACGTTCTTACATGAACATAAAAATCTTCAAATAAATTATTTAGTATATCTGGTGAGAAAACAATCATATCAGAGTTTGGATCTGTTTGCACCTTAGGGAATAGTGTCATAGATTCTCCCTTTTTAGAAACAAACTCAATTTCGAAAAATGTGATGTTATCATTGTAAAGCTCGAGGGTGTCATTTTCTTTTAAGCGTAACACGTCTACATCTTTTTTTAATAAATATTTGTTGATAACTGGAAGAAACTCTAAATAGTTTGCATTTATAAACTTTCCTGTTTTTAGTTTTTTTCTTGTGCCCTTATATTTCGCAGCATAATTCCCTATAACCCTCTCTTCATCAACAAATAAGAGCATGTTATCGGTGTTTACTTCATCTGGAAAATCATTATTCCAAATGAGACCAGTATAATTTTTAGATTGGATAGACGAGTACCCTGAAGAAAATAAAATACCAATCAGCATAACTGCCAACCCTAAATGAGATGTTGCACCAGAGGAAATTAATTTTCTTTTTTTATAGAAGTAAAGGATAATGCTTCCGTTAGAAAAAATAGAAAATATAGATGATGAAATCAAGACCATATAAGATGGTTTTGTTATCGGATAAAATAAAATTATTAATCCTGAAAGTATCATTGAGTAAATAAGTGAGGAAGTAAACAAAGACAATTTTTGTTTAGTTTCCTTTCCTCTCCACCAAATAACTTGAGCTATCGAGGAGAAGATGGCTAGCGCAGCAGCAAACCAAATCTGAGCATTAGAATAAAATAATTCTTTTTCTATCGGAGGAGCTAAGTTTGAAAATCCACCAAAAAATTCAATTATAGAGTTATATACTGGAATAGAAGTTGGAAAAATCACTTGGAATGACATCAAAATAAGAGTAAACACTCCTATATATAACCAAAAATCAGATGAATACATTTGAGCTTCTTTATTAGAGAAAGGTATTGATCTCCACCTTGATAAAAGCAAGTAAACACAATACAAAAAGAATGTGAAAAGAAAAATAAGAAGCTGACCGCTTAAACCTAAGTCAGTAAATGAATGTACAGAGCTGTCACCTAGAATACCACTTCTTGTTAAAAAAGTTGAGTATAGAATTAAAATAAAACTAGATAAAGATAATATTAAAGACATTTTATAGTACTGCCTGTTCTTCTGAGTGAGAATTATAGAATGGAGTGAAGCCACCAAAAATAACCAAGGCACATATACTGCGTTTTCAACTGGATCCCAATTCCAATATCCCCCAAAGTTTAAAGTTTCGTACGCCCAATAAGCACCCATCATTATACCGACACCAAGAATAATAATTGATAATAAGAGCCATTTTTTTGCAGGAGCAATCCAATTTGTAAAATCTCTTAATCGTAAAGATGAGACAGCATACGCAAAGGGAACAACACAGATAGCAAACCCAAGAAATAAAGTTGGTGGATGAATAACCATCCAATAATTTTGAAGTAAAGGGTTCAGCCCTGTGCCGTCTTCTGGGATAAAATTCGGATCAATTTGAAAAATAGGAGCAGATATAACGTCTTTTAATAAAGCAAAAGGAGAACTCCCTATCTTAAGATCACCAAAAACTATCCCAAGTATCATTGATGAAAGAACAAGCTGAATTAATCCTATAACAATCATCACTGAGGCTGTCCATTTTGATTTTTTTTGAAGAGAAAAATACAATCCTATTAACACATTCCAGAACATCCACAACAGAAATGAACCTTCCTGCCCCTCCCAAAAGGATGATATTTTATAATAAATTGGTAATAATTTAGAGGAATGCTGAAAAGCATAATAAAATCTAAAATCATTTGAAATTATTAGATAGTATAAGCAAAAAATAACACCTAATACCGACAAAAAATGAAAGTAAAAATTTGCTTTACCAAAGAAAACCCAATCTTTAGAGTTGGAGCTCTTTTCTGACACTATGTAACTCAGCAGAAAAAAGAAAGAAAAAACAAATGACGAAATAACTAGAGCATGACCTAGATCTCCAATTGTTAACATAGTTCTTATATTTTAATATTCTCCTCAGTATATTTTGATGGACACTTAAGAAGGATATCTTCAGCAATAAATTTGTTGTCTTCAAATCCACCAATTACTACAACTTGCTCTGATAATAAAAAATCGGGAGGCATTGGCTCATTATAAAAAACATTTTCTTTTCTTCCATCCTCATCGATCATCTCAAACGAGAAGCTTAACATGTCCTGACTCTTAACAACCCCTTTAATGTTATTATTCTCATCCTTATTTAATTTTCCAACAACATGAAACTTTGTAAGACTTCCCGAGTTATAAACTTCTTTTGCTTTTGAGAAGGAAACGTATGTGCTTGCATCTCCAAATGTTGAAATAATAATTATTACGGCAATGCTTAAAAAAACCAATGGTAATACGTTTAAATTCTTCATCTCTTATTGATTTTGTTTATTTTATTATCAAGCCTAAAAAGATAGAAAAAAAGTGCAATTAATATTAGTAATAATATAACCACTACAACATAGATTTTTCCATCACTCCTCATAGTATCAGCCATAGAGACATCCTGATAAAGAAGAAAATTTTGCAATAAAATTTTAATTAAGATCATTTTCAATTTTTATTAATTTATTCTTAATATCAGCTATCCATATCCCTAAACAAATAAAACCTATTACAGCTGGATAAAAGACAATTCTTAACTGCGAATTTAAATCATAAACATTAAATCCAGGATTTCCTCCATTTCCAGGATGAAGTGAATCTGTAAGTCTTGGAAGAATAAATATTAGTGGGATAAGCATTGCAAATGAAAAAACATTGTATACTGAAGAAATTTTAGCTTTTTTTGAATCTTCATTAATCGAACTCCTTAAAATAAAATATCCGAAGTAGATTAGCAATCCTATAGCTGAGCCATTAAGCTTAGGATCATTTGTCCAAAAAGCTCCCCAAGTAAAATTTGCCCATATCATGCCAGTAAGTATACCTAATATACCAAAATATACACCTACGTGCGCATAGATATAAGACATCTGATCAAACTTTAAATCTTTTGATGAAATAAATTTATAAGCATTTACCGCAGAAAGCAATAAGAGAAAAATCATAGTGAACCACATTGGCACATGAAAATAAAGTACTCTTATTGTCTCGTTCAGAATAGGTAGACGAGGAACATCAAAAAGAAATCCTGCAACAACAGAATAACTCAACAACAATACAGAAAGCATTTTAATATATTTCATGAATTAATTTCTCCATAAAAAATTGAACAAGAACTTTGTTAGAGCTATCAAAATAACATTAAGTAAAATTAAAAGATAGATGTCATCTTGAATAATTATCCAAGAAAATTCTGCAGTTGAAGTTTTACTAAGTTTAATAAGCAATAAAAGAATAGGTATTATTACAGGAAAACTTAATACACTTATTAAAATTGAATTATTCTTAATTTGATGACCTACTGCTGAAATTAAGGTAAGACAATTAGAAATACTTAATGAGCCTAAAAACAATAGCGTTAAAAAAAATGATAATGAATTAATAACATTGCCTATCAGAAAAGTGAAAATAATAAATGTAAGAAGACAGACAAGTAATATAAAAATGAAATTATATATGAGCTTAGAAAAAATAAGCTCATCGGGATTGAGAATGTAGTAGTAATAATAATTACGTTTTTCAGACTCCTGAAAAAAACTTTTCGAGACAGAAGAAATAGAACTAAAAAGAATTATTACCCAAAAAATTGATATCCAGTGCTCAGGGTTGTTAATTCCTGTTGGTTGATGAGAAATATAGATTATATATGTAGATGAAATAACATACAGACCTACTGAAAAAAACAGATGACTTTGGCTAATTTCAATTTTAAAATCTTTGTAGAGTATTGCTAATATTTTACTTAACATTGTAAGCAAAATTAATAACTAGATAATTAAATGGGTAATTCACAAAATTTATTTCCTCATCAACACTTCGTAAATGCTGAGTTAAGAAGAAAACTCACAAAACAGAAGCCTATTTTGATTTGGCTATCTGGACTTTCTGGCTCTGGAAAATCAACCATTGCTAACGAATTAGAAAAGAAACTATATGAAAATGGTTTTTTATCATATCTATTAGATGGAGATAATATTAGAATTGGATTAAATAAGGACTTAGGGTTTTCAGATGAAGACAGGAAAGAAAATATTCGAAGAATTTCTGAGGTCTCTAGGTTAATGTTAGACGCTGGACTTATAGTAATAACTGCTTTCATATCTCCTTTTGAGGAGGAGAGAGAGCTTGCAAAAACTTTAGTCAATAAAGAAAACTATTTTCTTGTTCACGTGAACTGCTCAGTAGAAAAATGTGAGCAGAGAGATGTTAAAGGTTTGTATAAAAAGGCTAGAGCTGGAGAAATCAAAAATTTCACCGGAATAGATTCTCCTTATGAAATTCCTTCTGATCCAAATCTAATCGTAGATACAGAAAAAGAGACGGTTTCTGAATCCGTTGAAAAAATATTTCATGCAATTTCTGAAAAAATAACTTAGTGATTAAGTACTCTAAAGAATTAGACACTGCTATTGAGGCAGCAATATTAGCTGGAAATAAAATAATGGAAGTATATAATTCTTCCAAAGAAATAGATTTTGAGAAAAAGTCTGACGATTCCCCTTTGACAATTGCCGATCGTAAATCACATAATACAATTATGGATATTTTAAATAAAACTAATATTAATATTATTAGTGAGGAAAGCAAAGGAGTTGAATATAATGAAAGAAAAAACTGGGAAGTATACTGGCTTGTAGATCCATTAGACGGAACTAAAGAGTTTATTAAAAAAAATGGAGAGTTCACAGTTAATATAGCCTTAATCAAAAACAATAAACCACGACTAGGAATTGTTTTCTGCCCTACCATAAACACACTTTATTTCAATGACGAAGAAAATAATGTTTTCAAAAAGATTAATGGAGAATTAACTCAGCTTAATAAAAGAAATTCTGTAAATGAGAATGAAGAGGGTTTACGAGTTGTTGTTTCAAGATCTCATATGAGTGAAGAAACATCAGAATACGTTAGCAAGCTTCTAAACCCTAAATTGATTTCTTGTGGGAGCTCTCTTAAGTTTTTATATATAGCCGATGACAAAGCAGACATTTATCCTAGGTTTGGACCTACAATGGAGTGGGACACGGGTGCTGCTCACTCTATTTTAAATGCTCTTGGAATTCAGGTGGTTAATCTTGAGACCGGAAGAGAGCTTACTTATAATAAAGAAAACCTCCTTAATCCTCACTTTATTATTAAGGCATAAGTTTTTTGAAATAAACTATATAGTCATATATCTTTGATATAAATGAAAGAAAAAATTCAATCTTTATTAGAAGAAATTAACAGCTATTCTGGATCATCTGCTGAAAATATAGAAAAATTTAGAGTAAAATACATCAGCAAAAAAAGCGTGGTTAATGATCTTTTTGAAGAGTTTAAAAAGCTAAGCGTAGACGAGAAGAAAAAATTCGGAAAAACACTTAATGAGCTAAAGAATGTGGCTAAAGAGAAATTGATTTCTTTGTCAAACTCCTCCTCAACTAGTTCAAAAGAGAGTAATAATATTGATTTTTCTCTTCCTCCAGAAGATGATACTGTTGGTTCTCTTCATCCCCTCAGAATTATTAGGAATAAGATAATTAAAATTTTCAGAGATATTGGTTTTAGCATCGAAGATGGTCCTGAGATTGAGAAAGACTGGTATAATTTTACTGCCTTAAACTTTCCAGAGAATCATCCTGCAAGAGAGATGCAAGACACATTCTTTATCTCAAAAGATCCAGATGTTGTACTGAGAACTCATACCTCTAATGTACAGGTCCGTCTAATGGAGAAACAAAAACCTCCAATGAGAGTAATTATTCCAGGAAGAGTTTATAGAAACGAGACAGTATCAGCAAAATCCCACTGTTTCTTTCATCAAGTTGAGGGCTTATATGTGGATAAAAACGTGTCATTTAAAGACTTGAAAGACACCTTATATTACTTTGCAAAAGAGATGTTCGGAGCTGAGACAAAGGTAAGGTTTAGACCTTCCTACTTTCCATTTACAGAGCCAAGCGCAGAGATGGATATATCATGGAAAAACGGGTGGCTAGAAATTCTGGGGTCTGGACTTGTCGACCCGAATGTTCTTCAAAACTGTGGGATAGATCCAAAAGAATATTCTGGCTTTGCTTTTGGTATGGGAATAGAAAGAATAGCTATGCTCAAGTATGGAATTGATGATTTAAGATTGTTTTCTGAAAATGACAAAAGATTTCTTAAGCAGTTCAGGGGTTTACATTAGGATTTTACTATTAATTTTCCTCTTTAATAATAATATTTGGGCTCAAATTTTACCTTCAGGTTTTGGTGTGCATCATAAACCCAGTGGAGCTAGTGTAAATTATTCTTTAGTTTTTGACGCAGATGGGGAATATATTAGCACGGGAGGTAGTCCGATATTAGGAGAGTGGACAATTGAAGTATGGTATAAAAGATCTGTAAACACCGATATAGCTTCTTTCCTTAGATCAAACACTGGGAATAATATTGCTGGAAATTGGGAAATTAGATTAAGTAATCTTTATTCAAGTTATAGAGGTGTAGGTATTGGAAACAATAATGGTTTACTAGGAACTTGGTTTCCAAATACCCCTGTAGTTGACACATGGGAGCATGTGGTTATTAGACAGAATAATTCTGGGTATTTTGATCACTATTTAAACTATCTAAATGAGACTGGAGCTAATTGGAATACAGTTTTAAATTGGGCTTATATATCAAACCTTACAAATGGACTAAGAGGAGAGATAGATGAAGTTCGCATATGGAATGATTATAGATCTGAAGATGAAATTATAGATAATATGCACATTACCCTTCAAGGAAATGAGAGCAATTTAGTCGCGTACTACAAGATGTCTGATGGAAACGGTACAAGCCTCTCTGACAACAGCTCCAACAGTTATACTGGAACTATTACTGGAGCTACATGGGCAACATCATATGCACCTATTGGAAATCTTTCAAATTCATTTAAAAATAAACCCTATGCCTTATGGAAAAAAACTGGTACCTCTGACTCAAGAGGTTCAAATGGTTTGACTCTCAATGTAGGTGTCTCCTTGTCTGAAAGTAATTTTGTGGTCTATGGAAATAACAATACTTCCGGTACTCTCACAACAGACCTACCCCCAGGAGAATCTTTGCAAAAAAGGTCTTCGAGGGAGTGGCAATTTGATGAGGTTGGGAGTGTTACAGCTAATATAAAAATAGATATAAGCCTTACAACTGGCAATACAGTCACCCCAGCAGCAGCCTCTAATTACAAGTTAATGTATAGATCATGCTCCTCGTGTAGTTTTACTGTTGTAGCAACTGGGGCAAGTAAATCAGGAGATGTAATAACTTTTTCTTCAGTAGCTATTCAAGATGGATTCTACGCAACAGGGTCTACTGACACTAATCTATAAATGATTCTTTATTAAGAATAGAGTAGATCTCTCTGCCGTTTTTATCTGTAATTATTCCAATGCCTATTATTCCAAAATATTGTTTATTCTCACAGTCGTAGAATGAGTATACATTCTCATCTATCTTAAACCTCCTTAAAAATCCGCACTCCGAAATAATCTCCCTTCTTATACTCATCATAAGATCTTTATCTAGTAATCTTACCTCAAAAGTATTTGCAACATTTGAGGGTGTGTCTTCTTTGTAGTAAAAGATTTCACCTAGCTCAGAATGGGTAGCTTTTACAAAAAACTTATTGCTCTCGGAGATGCTCCAATACTTATCAAAAACTTTTTCAGCAAAGTAATCAGAGTTGCTCCATTTTTTAATTTGTTGGAAAGATAAGTCTTGTGAAAATACAGTGTTAGACAAAAAAAGTATTAGAACTATTTTTCTCATTAATTTACAATGTTGCAAGAATTGAACTCCGAATCAATATTTATAAATACTTCTTTTCTTGCTTTCTCAAACCACTCATCTAACTCTGCTCCTTGCTTTCTATTTAATGTAAAATTTCTAAACCTCTGATAGTCTTCTTCCAAATTCCCTAAATGAGGAGGAATTTTTTCTTTATAAAAAATAAGTTTATATGCGAGCTGACCATCATCCGTTCTACTTTCAAAAGGAACAGATATTTGCCCAACACTCATTGAGTCAATAGTAAAGAATACAACCGGATCAAGCTCTTCTACCAAAACCTTCTCACTACCCATTGCGTCTGTGAAGTACCCTCCAAAAGAAGAGGTAAATTTATCATCAGAGTGTTCTCTTGCTAACTCTTCAAAAGAAATACTATCTGAGTATGCAAGCTTTTTCAAGCTGTCAAGAAAAACTAATGTCTTCTGAATATCAGCATCCGAGAACTCAGGTTGTAATAAAATATGTCTGGAGTTGAAAAGATTTCCTCTTTTCTCAATAAGCTGTATAAGATGAAAGCCGAATTCTGTCTCAACTGGCATGGAAACTTCTCCCTCTTTTAACTTAAATACAGCAGCCTCAAACTCAGGCTGAAACATACCCCTACCAACAAAACCTAAGTTCCCTCCACTTTGAGCACTTCCTGGATCTTGACTATAGAGTGTAGCTAATATCTCAAAACTCTCTCCATTGAGGACTCTATCTCTAATTTTAAGTAATTCATTTCTAGTTTTATCTTTCTGTTCTTTACCAACTTCAGGAATTTTTACAATCTGTGAAACCTTCACCTGAGTTGAGAAGTAGGGTAAACTATCTTTAGGAACCTCGTTGTAAAAATCTTTTACTTCTTCAGGACTAACCGTCACGTCAGATAAAATTTCTTGCCTCATCTTTCTTACTACAAGCTGTTCCTTTATATCATCAAATAATTCTTTCTTAAATTCAGCAATAGTCTTATTATAGTATTTTTCAATCTCTTCCTCTGACCCAATTTGATTAATAATTATTGCCATTCTAGAGTTTAACTCTTGATCTACCTGGGCATCCTCAACAATAACAGAATCTATCTCAGCTTTAGCAACTAGTAACTTATTAGTAATTAAATCTTTCAACACTGAACATTTTGTGTTTCCAGAGATTCTTTCTCCTCTCGATAGAATTTCAAGATATGTGCTTTCAAGCTCAGACCTAAGAACTATGTAATCGTCAACTCTTCCAATGATCTCATCTACAACAACACCTTGATTTTGTTGAGAATAGCCTAAAAAAGAAAAGTGGGAGAGGGTAAGAAATAAACAAACCCTACACAAATTAAAAAATTTCATAATCTATACCTCTAACAGAGTTATTAAAAATACTGTCACGCAATTTATCAAATAATTCTTGTTTTCTATTATTTAATAAGATCGTATTGATAATATCTTCTTCAAAAGAAATAGGAGAAAAATCTCCTACAAGCTTTTTATCCAGAATTCTAATAAAATGGATAAAATTATCTTCCCTTACTTCATAATAATTCCTAGAATTTAAAAACCTTATTTTATCTAAATTTGGTTGAAAAGGAACGTTTAAAATTATATCATCAAATTTTACCCAAGTTGAATCTTCTAAGAAAGATTTTTCAGCAAACTGATAACAATACGAAATAATTTCAGTTGTATCTGAATTAGGGTATCTACGTAGATTATTTCTAAAAGAAGAGATAGAAGGAGCGTCATAAGGAATTTTAGCATATATAGCCTTAATCAAGTTAAAGGGCAGAATGAAGTCGTCAATATTATTATTATAGTAATTAAGAATTTCATCTTCAGATATATCGATTGCCCTTGAGTTTGTAAATAAATATTTTTCAAATTCAAATAATATTAAGCTCTCCCTATATTCACCTACTTTTCTTTGAATACTTCTCATTACTTCTTCATTCTGAAAAGCTGAGTTCAGAACAAGTTGTTTTTTAATCCATTTATTTACTTGTTTAAAGTAGATTTCTGAACTATCTCCAAGAGAGGGATCGTATATTACATCATCCTTAAGGAGAACAGATGAGCCAACTTTGGCTATTACATTCTCATCCTCTTCTATATTTGGGGTAAAATAATTACAAGAAAGTAAAGTAAAAAATATTAAAGTTAAGTATCTACTCATTATTCACGATTGTCAGAAGTAAAGTGATATCATCATCTGTTATTTTTTTCCCTTTAAAGTTATTGAGATCTTCAATAACATCTGACAAAAAAACTTGAGATGTTTGAATTTTTGAAGCAAATAAATTTTTAAGACGTGAACTTCCATAATAATCATCAACATTATTTTTAGCTTCGGTAATTCCATCAGTATAGCAAAAAAGTTTGAAATTAGAAATGTTTGAAATTTTTTTATAATTCAATTGTGGTAACTTCTCAAACATGCCTAAAACAGTAGAGCCTTCAGAAAGCTCTTCTACCTTATTATCAAAAAATAGTAGGGGGTGTGGGTGTCCACAATTTATATACTGAAGAGTTTTGTTTTTTAAATCATAAATACATAAAAACATAGAAACAAACCTCTCGCTTAGCCCTCTTAAATTAATTTGAAAATTAAGCTCTTCAACTATTTTTTTTATATCCTCAGTTTGCCTTGTCATTGTCCGTAAAGAAGCCTGCACGTTAGACATAAGTAAAGCTGCGGGTATTCCTTTTCCTGACACATCAGCAATACTAACTAAGAACTTATGTTCATTTAACTCTATATAATCAAAATAATCACCGCCTAAAGCAAAGTGAGGCATATAGTATGATGAGATTTTTATTTTTTTTGAGTTAGGAAGTTTTGTTGGTATTAAATTTTCTTGGACTTTTCTAGCCAAATAACTTTCATTCTGAATTTTATCAAAAACAGGAGATGTTGGCAAGTTAAAGGTGCTTATTAAAATTGAGACAGACAGATAAGTAAAATTAAAAGCCATTAATAGTATAAATAACAAAGAGCTTTTAACATCAAAATGAAATGCATAGTGGTTCTGTTCTAAAGAAATAATTAAATATATTAATACGATAAAAGAAAGAAGAAACAAAAATATCAATATAGTTTTCCATTTCTGATCGAAATGCATATAGGCAATCCATTTTTGATTAAAAAAGAGGACCCCCCCTATCATAAAAACCCCAGCTAACAAATATTGATAATTATCTGAGGGAAAAAAGTTATATAAAAGATCACATATAAAAATCAGCAAAACACCAATCTGAAAAAACATGAATATTGAACGCATAACTGAAGAAGACTCAAAAAATATTAGTCTTTTGAAAACAACAAAACTCATGATAAGAAATATAAACCCTGTAGTAATAGTGAAATTGTAAATAAAAATTTGAAAAAACTCACTTGAAAAAACTCTGCTAGATATTTCAAAAATTTCAAAAAAAAGAATAAATAATATTAGAACCGTAATTTTTAAACTATTAACAAAAAGCTTATAGATAGAAAAAAAAATGTTTTTTTGACCAATATCATCATAGATTAAATCAAAATATTTATAGAAAGAAAAAAGAAATAGGCCAAGAAGAGACATGAAAATAATACTAAATGTTGATGTCTCATTGATCGGAATATACAGATGAAAAAACAATAGAAATAACCAAAAAATTCCTCCAACAATCAAAAATACTTTTGGTGCAAATAATTTAGCCATTAATCAAAAGTAACGAAGATTAATTTATTTTTTAGAATAGTTTGGAGCCTCTCTTGTTATGAATACGTCATGAGGATGGCCTTCAATAGATCCAGCATTTGTTATTCTAACAAATTTTGCTTTTTGTAATTCATTTATATTTTTTGCTCCTACGTATCCCATGCCGGATCTTAAACCACCAATAAGTTGATATATTACTTCTGAAACACTTCCCTTGTAAGGAACCCTACCAACAATCCCCTCAGGAACTAATTTATCTGGATTATCTTCATTTTGTTGAAAATACCTGTCTTTCGTTCCAGCTTCCATAGCCTCTACTGAACCCATACCTCTGTATGCTTTATATTTTCTTCCTTCATAAATAATAATGTCTCCAGGAGTTTCCTCAGTTCCTGCTAATAACGAGCCTATCATTACTGAGTTTGCACCTGCTGCAAGAGCTTTAGCAATATCTCCAGAAAACCGAATACCACCATCAGCTATTACAGGAACATTTGATGACTTTATAGCTTTAGCGACATCATATACAGCTGATAATTGAGGCATTCCTACACCTGCAATTACTCTGGTAGTACAGATACTACCTGGCCCTACTCCAACTTTTACAGCATCAGCGCCAGATTTTACTAATAACTTTGCGGCATCACCTGTAGCAATATTTCCAACTATAACATCAATATCATAATTTGACTTAATATTTTTCAAAAGATTTACTACAGCTTTAGAATGCGCATGGGCTGTGTCAATTGAAATGACATCTACATTAGATATAATAAGGGCATTTAATCTTTTTTCCCAATCATCAGAAACTCCAATAGCTGCCCCAACCCTCAGCCTTCCAAGCTTATCCTTACAAGCATCGGGCATAGATTTATTTTTTAAAATATCTTTATATGTTATCAGGCCAACAAATTTATTTCCATCAACAATTGGAAGTTTTTCAATCTTATGTTTTTTTAAAATTTTTTCTGCGTTATCTAAACTAATTCCAACTTTAGCTGTGACCACTCTTTTTGTCATTATTCCGGAAAGCTGCTTGGATGAATCCTTTTGGAATCTTAAGTCTCTGTTGGTTACTATTCCAATAAGTTCATGCTTAGAATTAATTATTGGTATTCCGCCAATTTGATTTTTTTTCATAATTAGAAGAGCATCCTTTACTGTAGAATTTTTATCCATGGTAATTGGATCTTTAATTAAACCACTTTGTGATCTTTTTACTCTTCTAATTTCTTCCGCCTGTTCCTCAATTGTCATGTTTTTATGAACAATACCAACACCACCTTTAAGGGCAATAGCAATTGCTAATTTAGACTCAGTAACAGTATCCATCGAAGCCGACATAATAGGTATATTAAGATGAATACTTTTCGTTAATTTAGTCTTTACGTCTGTTGCAGAAGGAATTACTTCGGAGAATGAAGGCACCAATAAAACATCATCAAAGGTTAGTGCTTCATGTTGAAATTTCATTTCTTTTTTCATGGCAAATAAGAATTTTATCTATTTGCCAAACAAAACTAATGCATTATACTTGAGTTAAAAAATTTTACAATACAATAAAATGTCTATTCTGGAGATCTTTGCAGCCTCAATGGGAGTTATTAGTGTATGGTACGCAAGAAAAAACAACATTCTTGTTTTTCCTACAGGGATAGTAAGTGTTTTAATTTATGTTTTTATAACATATGAAAATAAAATTTATGCAGAGGCTGGAATAAATATCTATTATTTTATTATGAGTGTATACGGGTGGGTCGTTTGGTCATCTAAAGATATTCTAATAAAAAAAACCATCTCTAACTCTAGTCAATCAGAAAAGTGGCTAAGCCTATCTTTATTACTGGTTTTTTTTGTCATTCTTTATTACACATTAAAGTCCACAGATAGTGATGTGGTTTTTTTAGACTCTATAACAACAGCATTAAGTTTAACGGCAATGTTTCTTTTAGCAAGAAGAAAATTAGAAAACTGGATATATTGGATAGCGGCGGATATAATATATATCCCTCTTTTTGCTTATAAGGGATTATATATTACGAGCGTTCAATATCTTATTTTTTTAATTCTTGCTGTTTATGGGTTTATTGAATGGAAAAAAGAAATAAAACATGATAAAAAGTAGTGTTGTTGGCCCAGAATCAAGTGGTAAAAGCACAATTGCTGTATATCTATCAAGGATCTTAAAGTGTA
>JAYPDR010000016.1:0-9764 GCA_038125345.1 Marinoscillum sp.
TGACTCCTCAGGGAAAGGTATTGGATTTTGGGGGATCTTAGATCTAAGCTCTATCAAAATATCTTCAAACCAATTATAATCAGCTAAATTATACCATTCTTCAGGGTCATCTCTCAGGTTATAGAGCTCTTCACTCCCATCAACATAACTTATGTAGTGCCAGTCACTATATCTAAGTGAGTAGTCTGCAAAGTCATACGTTGTTATAATTTCTCTATTTTCTTCTGCTTCTGGATTCTTTAACAGCGGGACTAGGCTCTTCCCATCAAGCTGTGAGATAGCAGGGATACCAGCTAAATCGAGCAGAGTCGGATAGATATCAAGTAATGATGTAAGGCTAGTGACATCTTTACCATTATATGACCCCTGTGGCATAGAGGCTATATTTTCTGGCACTTTTATCATGAGAAGAGTCCTTATGACATTCTCCCAGAGGGCAAACTTTCTCCAGTGCATCTTCTCCCCAAGCTGCCACCCATGATCAGACCATATGACGACTATAGTATTCTCTGCATATTTACTGTTATTAAGGTTTTCAATAAGTTTTCCTACCATAGCGTCAGCGTACGTTATAGACGCCATGTACCCTCTCACTGCCTCTTTCCACTTGCCGCTCTCTACAACATTTTTATGGTAGTTACCTCCCCTAGATATAAGTTCCTTCGCCCTCTCTCCGAGGTCAGATGTGTCATTCTCTAGTAGGTCTGGAAGTTGTATGTTTTCAAGTGGATACATATCAAAATATTTCTGAGGAACATACCACGGCAGATGTGGTCTATATATACCACACGCAAGGAAAAAAGGCTTGTCCATTTCTTTCCTGAAGAACGATGATATGTAGTCAACACTCATATAGTCACTCGTCTGGGTATCTTCTATTGGAAGACCTGCCCAGTCAAACATAGAGTACATATACTTGAAAGGAGACATATTCACAGGTGCATTTTCAGGCATGTACTCTCTAGGCATGTTCTGTTTCTGTGATGGGTAGTACTCATCCCAGCTATCAGGGTGTACTTGTGAGTAGTGGTAAATTTTACCTGCCCCCGCAGTGAAGTAACCATTCTCTCTAAAAATCTCAGGTAAGGTTGTCGCACTATCAAGTACTGGTACTTTCCTCCAGTCCTGATAGTTTGAGTACATCCCTGAGTTGTAGGTATGAATGCCTGTGAGCATACTCGCACGGGAGGGGTTACATCCAGGGCTAGGACAGTAGTTTTTAGTGAAGTTCACTGACTCCTCAGAGAAACTCTCAAGATAAGGTGTAAATACTTTGTTATTCCCGCCAAGGGGTTCACTCCAGTCATTTAGATCATCGATAGCTATAAACAATATGTTTGGTCTCTCAATTGTATCTCTACCGCATGAGAAAATAAAGAAACTAAAAACTAACAGATACCTAAACATTGAGACTCTAGCCTAGTTTTCTCTTAAGTTCAACAAACTCCTGCTTGAGCTTACTAAACCTGACATAGGCATCATTACCTGGTTTCTGGTCAGCTCTACTAAGCATAGACTGTAAGTATCTTACCTGGTCAATAAACATAGGTCTCATGTAGGTACCTTCCTCTGTATTAAGATCTTTATCTAATGAGATAAGATTCTTATTTTTTGGTCGTTTCTTGAGCATATCAGAGACTCTCTCCTCGAATCTTCTCACTTCAGTAACAAAATCTCTCACCTCCAGAAGAAACTTCTCCTGCTCAGCATACATCTCATCTGTAAGGTCTAGCCTAGGGTCTGAGAGTATACTAAAATTCTGAGAGAAGGACACCCCGTCAATAGACACCACAACCCTGTACTCACCTGGCCTGACAAGTGGACCATTTCTGTAAGAAAAGCGCTCGTTACTGCTCCAAGATCCAGCATGCCTCATATCCCACCTAAACCTATTCACACCCTTATTTTTAGATATGTTAGAGCTAGAGATAAATGTAAATTCATTTGAGGACATAGTATAGTCAGAGACCTCCTCATTTCTGTTTACTGATCGGTACGAATTGACTAGGTTATCACTCATGTCATAAATTGAGATAGATACCTCTTTAACATCATCTCTTGATATTTTGTAATCAAATTCTGCAGCAGTCTGCGGATAAGACACATGATTTTCTGTCGATGGCCTGAACCTGTAACGTACAACGTCAGCAACAGGATAGAGCATCTCAGAGTCATTAGCTCTGTATTCTCTCAGGAAGTGAATATTATCCATGATCCAGAACGATCTGCCCATAGTAGAGAGAACGACATCATCCCTGTGTATTTTAATATCAGTGACAGGAGTTATAGGAAGGTTCTGCTGGAAAGATTCCCAGCTCGCACCATCATCAAACGAGATATACATTCCAAATTCAGTCCCAGCAAAAAGTAATCCTTCTCTCTGTGTATCTTCTCTCAGTACCCTGACAGGGTGATTATCAGATATACCTGTTGTTATAAGCTCCCAACTGTCTCCGTAGTCTAAAGTTTTGTAGATGTATGGTCTCCAGTCACCAAGCTGGTAGCGTAAAATAGTTACGAAAGCCTTTCCCTCTCTGTGAGGAGACGGCTCAACAGAATCAACTCTCCCACCCTTTACTTGCTTATTAGGTGTAACATCAGACCATGACTTCCCTCCATCTCTAGTGACATGAACTGGACCGTCATTAGCTCCAACCCAAAGAAGCCCCTCCTTGAGAGGAGACTCTCTTACAGAGTAAATTGTGCTATAAAATTCTTCTCCGGTGATGTCTCTTGTTATCGGAGATCCTGAAATCAACTGCTTATCTGGCTCAAATGCTGTCAGATCTGGTGAGATTGTCTCCCAAGTCACTCCGTCGTCTGTCGTCTTATGCAGGAATTGAGACGCGTGATAGATAACATCAGGATTGTGAGGAGAGACATGTATAGGAGATACCCTCTGAAACCTATACTCTAAATCTTTCGGATTATGCCCGTACATATTTGATGCGCCAACATAGTACTGCTTCTCTTGACCAGTGAGCTTGTTGTACACACCAAAACGACCTTTACAGTTAGAATATACGATATTTGGATTTCCTGGCTTAGGCACCGCAGGTCCTGTCTCACAACCTCCAGTGCTCAGGATATATGCATTTGGTCCCGCCTGCACTCCGAATGGCTCTAAGCTAGGGACCGAGACTGTAGAGTAGTTATCTTGCTGTCCGCCATAGAGCCAGTAAGGGTACTGGTCATCGACCTCAACCTGATAAATCTCAGCTGTCGGTTGATTAAACTGTGTCGACCAGGTCTTCCCAGAGTTGAAGGTGACATTTGCACCACCATCATTTGATTGAATCCATACAGAGGTATCATTAGGATTGATCCATATATCATGGTTATCTCCGTGAGGAGTAGAGTAAGCCTTCCATGACTTTCCTGCATCTCTTGAAATCATAAACCTCATAGCGCTTGAATATAAAATATCTGAATTTAAAGGGTTAGATTCAACGTTAAGGTAGTAAAATGGTCTGTTAACAAGTTCTTCCCTATCACTCATATGCTCAAATGTCTTCCCCCTATCCTCAGATTTATAGAGCCCACCGTTTCCTTCTGATGCCTCGACCATAACAAATAATCTATCTGGGTCTGATTGAGAGACTGCAAAATCTATTTTACCTATATACTTACTGTCGATTCCTAACTCAATTTTTTCCCACGTCTTTCCAGCATCAGTAGATTTATATGCCCCACCGTTTGTTGCACCACTAATTATTGTCCAGGGCTTCCTCTCTACTCTCCATGACGCAGCATAAATTGTATTTGGGTCATCTGGAGCAAATTCCATATCTACAACACCTATCGAATCAGCGATGTAGAGGATTTTCTCCCAATTTTTTCCCCCATCTACAGTCTTAAATAATCCCCTCTCCTCATTAGAGTTAAATGGTGAACCAATAGCAGAAACGTAGACAACATCTGGGTCTTCTGGATGAATCTCCACAGCACCAATTTGACCAACACCCTCAAGTCCTACATGATCCCATGTCTTACCAGCATCCAGTGACTTATAGACTCCTTTTCCAATAATAATATTTGATCTTATACCGTCAGAACCAGTCCCTACGTATAAAATATCTGGATTTTTTTGGTAGACGTTTATTGCTCCTATTGAGGGTGAATGAAAGAACCCATCTGATATGTTTTCCCAATTATTTCCAAAATCTTCCGTCTTCCAAACACCACCACCAGTGGTTCCCATATAAAAAACATTTTTTTGAGACTCAACTCCATGGACTGCAGTTACTCTCCCACCTCGAGTCGGCCCAACATTTCTATACTTTAAGTTTTTAAAAGTATCCTTCAGGTCATTCGAGTATGATAATCTATCGGAGTTGAAAGTTAAAAGAAGTAAAAGCGTAAGTTTAAAAATTATTCTCATATTGTTTTATTTAGTTGTTTATATACCGCATTGGTAATCATTATATCTTGGACAGCGACACCAGTAAGATCTGCAACTGTAATTTGTGTATCGTTCTCTCTACATTTTTTTCCTTTATCTATAACCTCACCTAGCTCGATTAATTTATCTTCAGAAATAAGTGATTTATCTAACGCTTTCTTCGTCTCTCCTCTCTCAAGGCACTGAGCTATACTATCAACAATAACTTTATCTGCTAGCTGCAATATTTCAGGGTCCAACTCTCTTTTTTCAGGGGTATCTGAGCCTATTGCCGTTATGTGTGTGCCCTCTCTGACATCACTTCTAGTAATAAGAGACTCATTTGCATTTGTTGTAGTCACAAGAAGGTTAGCACTCTCACATAATTCAGAGGAGTTATTGACAGCAGTGAGGTTGAAACCAAATTTTTCCATATCTTCAATATAAGATAAAATTTTATTTTTATTTCTACCTAAAACAAATACGTCTCTACAATCAGTAACTTTTAACAAATACTCTAACTGATACCTAGCCTGCAGCCCTGTCCCAACTACACCAATTGCTTTCACATGAGATGGTGCTAAGTACTTTGCACAGATAGCTCCTGCAACAGCTGTCCTAATATTTGTGAGAATTCCCTCATCATGAAGAATACATTTTAGATAACCTGTTTCCTTATCAAACATAGCCATTATGCCGTGACTTGATGAGAGACCTAACTCATCATTTTTTGGGAATCCAGAAGCAATCTTGACAACGTAGTTATTCTGACTGTGGATGTAACCGTATTTGATATGAACATCACCCGGAGGTTCTTTGAAAAGTAATTCACCAACTGGAGGAACCACAGAGTTTCCTCTCGAGTACTCTACAAACCCTCTCTCTATAGCTGGGAGTAAATCTATGTCTCCAAGAACACTTTCTATCTCTACTTTACTAAAGAAAAGTTTTTCCATATCAAATAATAGTATTTAAAGTATCTGACCCTATATTTCCACCACAAATAATCACTGCAACATTTCTACCCTTAACTTCTTCTTTTAATTTCATTACAGAGGCAACTGCAACCGCTGCTGCTCCTTCAATAAGCATTTTATCAATAAATAAAGAATTTTTTATCTGTTCGGCAATCTGATCTTCACTCACTAAGCAGACTTTATCAATTAAATTTTTACACATAGTGTGAGTAATTGCACCCTCTTCAACACCACCTGCTGAACCATCTGAGAGCGTATCTTTAGATGGTGAGTTAATAATTTGATTTTCATGTAATGAATTTAGCATTACTGAGGAGTTTTCAGGAGAGCAGCCAATTATATTGATGGCAGGATTAATAGATTTCATGTAATTTGCTACACCAGCAATTAATCCCCCACCACCTACCGTTATAAAAACAAACTCAATGTCTTTCATATCTTCTAGTATCTCTACCCCTATAGTGCCCTGGCCAGAAATAATTTCTAAATCATTGTAAGGTGAGATAAACGTGCTACCATTCTCTTTAGCTACATCCATTGCCTCATTTTCAGCATCTAAGCAGTCTTCACCATGTTTTATAACTTGAGAACCATACGACTCAATATTTTTAACTTTTGATACTTTAACGTTATTTGGGACATAAATAACACCTTTCTTCCCAACCACTGAGAGAGCGTAAGAAACAGCCGCCCCATGATTTCCTGAAGATGCTGCGACGATAGAAGATTTATCAGTAAGACTTAAAACTTTATTCAACGCTCCTCTAGCTTTAAAAGAACCTGTTTTTTGAAAATTTTCTAATTTAAGGTAGACCCGAGCACCTGACTCCTTTGACAGCCTCTCAGAAAATTGTAGTGGAGTTCTAGTAATGTAATTTTTAATTTTTTTAAGAGAGAGAACTGATGATGGAATATCGTAATCCATACCTTATGAAAACTTTGAATTATTTGTTTTTTTTAGCTTTTTAAAAGGGATAGCTAAAAGGTCAAGAAATGAGTGTGATTTCTTATCATCAATGTACGTATCTATGCCATAAACTATTGATTTTGAGTCTTTTACATAAGAAAATGTACCAAATACTCTATCCCATAAAGAGAAAATATTTCCATAATTTGTGTCAGTTAACGGTAGCTGAAAGTGATGATGAACTTTATGCATATTAGGAGTAACAAAAACAAATGATAAATAATTATCTATTTTTTTAGGTAGATTAATATTTGCGTGAGTTATATGTGCAAAAAGAACAGATAAACTTTGGTAAAGCATAACCACTCCAATTGATGCTCCACTTACATAAATCCCTAAAATTGTAAATAAAATTCTAAAAACCGTCTCTCCTGGATGATGTCTAAGTCCTGTTGTCACATCTACATGGGTATCACTATGATGTACCAAATGAAATTTCCACATCCAAGGAACTTTATGCTCAATCAGGTGAACTAGGTACGCACCAACTAAATCCAAAATCAGTAAACATATAAAAACATCAAAGAAAAGTGGAAAATCAAATACATGAATTATACCAAAATTGAACTGATTCACAATTTCTGAATATTTTAATAATAGAAAAGCAAACCCAAACCCAATTACAGCAGTTGTAGTGGTAAATAATAAGTTAAGAAAAGCGTGTCTTTCCTTTTTGTAAGTAAAGGAAAAGAGTGGAAAAATTCCCTCTAAAAGCCAGAAAAAAATTATTCCTCCAAGAAGTATTGCAGTCCTGAAAGCAATAGGAACATCCTCAAAATATAAAATTATCTCACTCATGAGAGAGATTTTATTACCTCAAAAGTTCTATCTATCTCATCGATCTGATTATATATATGAACTGAGTGTCTCATGAGATCAGAACCAACTGATCTAGGCTGTAATCTCTCTGTCTCCCATAAAGTTTTCTGTAGATCAGGTCCTGACACTCCAGCAACTTTGTAGGTTGTTAATCCAGCACATAAATCTTCGTTATGAGATGAAACTATCTCAACATTTTCTAGCTCTTTTAATCCATCTCTCAAATACTTCCCTAACTCTTTTACCCTTGAAATCCATCTATCTTTCCCAATCATATTAAAAAAATCAATAGAAGCCTCTAGACCTACTCTCAGGGATGGGTTTCCAGTACCAGATTGTTGAAGGCTAAACCCTTTATCATCTTTATTATCCCAATTATAGCTAGATAATGTAGGCCATATTCCCTCTGAGATCGAACTATCAAGATATAATATACCGCTTCCAGGAGGTGAAAGTAACCACTTGTGAAGACTTGAGTAATATGCATCACATTTCAAATCCTTCAAGTCAACATCAATCTGACCAACTGCCTGAGCTCCATCAATCACAGTAAATATTCCTTTAGATCTAGCAAATTCACAAATTTCTTTAATTGGCATTACTGTCCCGTAAACAGATATGATGTGAGGGATGGCAATGACTTTAGTATTTTTAGTGACCTGGCTTAAGATAGATTCAATTATTTCATTTTTATCATTCGCAGGTACAGGCATTTTTGCTTGTTTATACACAATTCCTTTCCTTTTTTCAAGTTGCTTCCATGCTGCATATCCTCCCCCGTGTTCTTGGTCAGTATTTATCACTTCATCTCCTCTCTTTAAATCAAGTCCATGTGCAACAAAATTCATCCCAAAAGTAGCATTTTGAATGAGAGAAAGTTCTTTGAAGTCACAGTTAAGAAGTATCCCTAATTTTGTCCTTATAGATTCATAAGGCTCATATCCAGATAAAAGATTAGGACCTTCTCCCTTATAATCAGTTTTAGCTCCGTTAATGCCATTATTTCTCATATCTGAAATTACTGCATTCATTACATAGTTAGGCTGGACACCAAGTGTTCCATTATTAAAATATGTATCGTTTTTATCAGTAGGAAATAAATTTCTAACTTCAGACCAATAGGTTTGATCAAAAGCATCTAAATGATTTGAAATGTCGCGAATTGAATTAAAATCTTTTGTCTTAGTAACAAATCCTAATGCTTGGAGAGAGGAAATCCCTAGTGCTGTTTTCTTTAAAAAAACTCTTCTTGAATTCTTCATAAACTAAATATAGCACTTTATGTATTGAATAAAAATATTTACAAATAGTGATTTATGAGAGTTTAAATTTTCTAAAATCTGAAATGAATTGAACAAGAACTAATATCGATAGAAATAACATTCCAAAGACAAGAGAATATCTTATAAGTAACAAATCAAACTCAACTATATTAGGTGAATACTTTGAAAGTATGCCAAAATACGCCCAGATAATTGGAAATAGATATGAATTAGATCTTATAGTATAAAATGTGATAGTAGCTATAACAATAGAAATAAGGATTATTAAGAAGGTCCAAAACTCTGGTGAGATAGAAAAACCATTCCAATTGTAATACACCATTAATGCAGTGAAGTTTGCTACTGTAGCAACCGTTATCCAACCAAAATAGATATTAAATGAAATTTTAGTTATACTTATGATATACGAGTTCTCTGAGCCCTGTCCGTAAATTTTTACTTTCTTTACAATAAGAAACAAGCTTGCAAGGAGAGCAAACATGATGATAAGCGAGAGAGGAAGAAGACGGTAATGCCACGCAAAAATCCATGAGATGTTTAAAATACAGTTAATATTAAAAAGAGTCAAAACACTATCAATAAGAGTAGAGTCATACTTACTGAAAGTAACTACTGAAATTATAAAAATCAGAAGCAAGAGATAAATTATCCCCCAAATAGAGAAAGTAAATCCTGCAGGTGTAAATAAGTTGTCAAGAAGAGCTGAAGCTTCACCTGTTGTTATACCCCCTATGGGCAATGCATTAGCTAAATAGTTAATGAAAATAACTAAGATGAAAAATATTACAGAAAGTATTTTTTTCATAATTAAAATTTATATCCAATCATTATACCACCTCTATATGGTATCCACTGAGCACTAAAATTTACATTTTGATCAAGATCATATCGTACACCAGAATATTTCTCAAAACCCTCGTAAGTAGCTTTTGACCATCCACCTCCAATAAATATATCGATAAGCCACTTCTCTTTTATCTGCCATTGATACCCTGTAGATATACCAGCAAATATTATGTGTCCGTATTGATACTTATTCTGAGAAGCATAAGAGGAATTTTTAGAAAGCTTAAACATACCATAGCCAAAGTGTGAGCCTACATAAAATCCATCGTTAGCAGATTTAGTGAAGTATCTAATCTCTGGGAATATCTGATTAAAAATAACAGGTCTTTCAGAAAAAGATTTTGTAGTTATAGAATTCCAAAAAGACATATGAGCATCAAGTTGAAAAGACATTTTTTTTGAAATTGGAATCTCTATACCAATACCAGGAATTCCAAGCAAAGAACTTGCTCCGTTTAGTTTTAAGTAAGACTGAGAGGAAGCTTGAAGAC
>JAYPDR010000016.1:9774-21991 GCA_038125345.1 Marinoscillum sp.
ACACCTAAATCTAATACTTTTTTCTGACCAGGGTAATAAGGAGTGACAAAATATCCATCAAATTTATCAAATTGACTGAAATGGTCCATTTTAAGAAATATTCTCAAATTGGAAATTTGCATATTAAAAAAGACATTGTACATTAGATAGCTGTCAAGTGGGAATGAGTTTTGAACAAAAAAGCTTTGTAGAACTGGCTCAAAAGCATTCCCAAAATATTTTGATCTGTAGTACATATTCACCCCAAATTGTACTGGAACAGATTTCTCAAACCACTTTCCAGAGTAATATATTCGTGAATAATTTAAATGTTTAGGGATGTTAACTACACCTGAAGATGATTCAGAGAGGATAGTGTAAGTATACTTATTTTCAATATTTATAGAATTATTAAAAAGTTGTAAAGAAAAATCCACCCCAAAGTGATTAACTAGAATTACTTCAGAAAACTGCTGTGGAATCCTTAAATCCGAGAGATAGATAAAATCATTTACGCTAATAAGTTTTGCGTATGGTTCAACCTTAAATTTTTCATTATTTAATAATAATCTGCTATCAAACACATTCACAAAAGAAGACTTAAAATTATTATCCCACCTGAAATGATTTCCTTGATATCTTCTAAAAATTATTTCTGGTTCATAAAGAGAACTATTATAAATAATTTTAAAAATTTTTGATTCTAGAAAACCAGTAAAACTATAATCTCCAGTACTCTTAATTTTAATTTCAGTTGATATCTTATTTTTTTTCTTTGAAAAATTAAGCTTTCCACCAAGAGATAATCTGTCAATAGTAGAGGAAACTGAGTCTGTACTATATTGATAACCTACTCTCCTGTAATTTCCATAAATATTATAGTTAAAGTTTTTGAGTGTACCTTTTATCCCTATTTTATTATTGAATGATATTAGATTTAATGAGTCGGAGGTAAGCTGATTACTAGTAAAAAAATTTTTATAGTAGTCAATATTTTGAGAATAATTATTATCAAAATATCCATTAAGCTGTTTATTTACTGAAATATCATTATAAATATCAAAACCACTAGCCACTTTAAAATTAAGAAATATATTGAACTCTCCTCTTTTCTCCTTGGACTCAACATCTCTTAAATTAGTCAGGAAGTCATTATATGTAAAAAGCTCAAGTGGTAAATTTTCAGAGAGTATATCTACACCTCCTGTCCCAAATAAAGAATATCTGAATGAAGTGTAATCAGAATAAAATAGTAGTCTTTTATTTTTTGAGTTATGATAAGTAAAAATTTTAAATAAAGAAGAGGTTATATTCTTGTCTCCTTTCGTTTTCTCAGCAGAAAATTGTTTATCAGCAGATATCCTGTGAATATCAAATCCAAAATTCCAGTTTTTATTAATATTTCTAGAAAAAGTAAAATCAACTAAGGATCTTCCATTTCCCCCAAAAAATAATGAAAGATCAATAAATGGTGATCTTGTATCATAAAATTTTTTTGCAGATGTAATGAGATAGTAACTATCAAGAGAATGTAATCCTGAACTCAACTCAAATGTTTTTGGATAAAAATTTATAAAATCATATGTAGGAGTCCCAATATTTCCTAACCCCTGAAATCTCATATAATTTTTTTCATCTACACTAACTTTCTCTAGGTAAGTAAGTGAAGAATCAAGAGTAATAAATGCAGTATCTCCATCAACATAACTATTCTTTAAGAGATATTTAGTTGTTTTCATCCCATAAATGACTTTAGTAGAATCATCTAGAACTGTTCTCTTATTCTCCTTTCTCTCTCTACCTTCTCTACCAGAAAGAGCTTCATTACCTCCTCTTTGCTGAGAAAAAATAACTGAATAACTAGTAAAACAAATCAAAAAAAATATTGCTCTCATAAATTTACAATAGATTCAGAAAGACTTCTATCATCTGCAAATTGAATAAAAATAGGTAAATAATACACATTATAAGAAGATAATAAATGAGGAAATTCACATAATTTAACTGCATCTTTCTCTGTCGTAAGCAGAGATATATTCTCATCAAGACCATGTGATATTTCTTTAATTTCCTTTTCAGAATATATGTGATGGTCTTTAAACTTAACTGATCTTATAACATCATATTTTGATTGTACATAATCGATAAAAGCTTCAGGGTATGCAATAGATGAGATAATAATTACTTTCTTACTGAGTTTCTTTCCAAAAATTTTTGATGGTGTTTTATACTTTACTTTTGAGAAAAAAATAGGAGTATTGGGTTTTAAATAATAATTTGCTTTATTCGTAAATCTTATTTTTTTCTGTACATCAATTTTTTGGGGTGTATTACTAAATACTAACACATCTGCCCTTCTTGCTTTATTTTTAGATTCTCTGAGCATTCCAACAGGAAAAAGATCATCATAGAAAAAAGGTCTATTAAAAGATGTCACTAAAATATTTAGGTCTTTATCGAATGATAAATTTTGGAAAGCATCATCTAGAATTACAAAAGAAATACTATTTTTTTGACAATAATCTAATGCTATCTTTCTATCCTCAGATACAATTATTTTAGATTGTTTACCAAATTTTTTAAAATATTGCATAGGCTCGTCACCTACTGTAAGGTATGAGTCAGAGTCAGAAACAATAATCATTCCCCTGGTTTTTCTTTTGTATCCTCTACTTATTATTGCAAAATCTTTGTTATTCTTAACAAGGTAATCTGCAACGTATTCAACAGTTGGGGTCTTTCCAGCACCACCCATAATTAAATTACCAATTGATATTATCTTTACACTATATTTATTTGATGTGAGAATTTTTTTTTCGTAAAGATAAATTCTTAAGCTGATAATAAACTTAAATATCTGCGAAGGTAAATAAAGGATTATTTTTTTTATAAAATCCATAAAATATGAAATTACATAAAATAATTCAATGTTTAGAAGGTTGGGCACCTCCAATTTATCAAGAATCATATGATAATTCAGGTTTAATAGTTGGAGATATAAATTCAGATGTGAATGGTTGCCTTATCTCTTTAGATTGCACTGAGAGAGTTGTTGATGAAGCTATTAATAAAAATTGCAACTTAATTATTTCTCACCATCCTGTAATTTTTAGAGGAATTACATCAATAGATTCATCTCACTGGGTAGGTAGAGTACTAACAAAAGCAATTAAAAATAATATAAGCCTCTACTCAATCCATACTAATCTTGATAACATTAAAGACGGAGTTAATAGGAAAATTTGTGATATATTGAAATTAAAAAATCTCAAAATTTTATCTCCAAAATATGGATTTTCTAAAAAGTTAGAAATTTATATACCTGAAAAAAATAAAGATGAGTTCCTTGATAAACTATTTCTAATTGGTGCAGGAAAAATTGGAAACTATAGAGAGTGCTCATTTCAACAAGATGGAATAGGAACATTTACACCAGCTGAAGGATCAAATCCTAAAATAGGATCAGTTCTTAAAAAGCAAAATGTTAAAGAGATAAAACTTGAAATATATTTTGATTCTGATATTGAATATAAAATTATTAATTCAATAAAATCCTACCATCCATATGAAGAACCAAGTTACTTTATTCATACAACTAATTTACCATCAAAAGAGATAGGATCAGGGATGATTGGAGAGAGAAAAATCACATTCAATGATTTACTTGATGAACTTAAAAATAATTTTAAATGTAACTCAATTAAACATACTAAAATAATTAAAGAAAATATTGATAAAATAGCCGTATGTGGTGGATCAGGTAGTTTTTTAACTACTCACGCAATCACTAATAAAGCAGATGTATTTATTACATCAGATTTTAAATACCACGACTTTTTTGAAGCCAATAATAAGATAACCTTGGTCGATATTGGACATTATGAAAGTGAGCAGTTTACAAAAGAGTTAATTTTTGAATTTTTAAATAAAAATTTAATTAATATTGCACTTCATTTATCAAATGAGAACACAAATCCAATAAAATACTATTAAATACATGGAACATAGCATCGAAAAAAAACTAAAGAATTTATTAGAACTTCAAGAAATTGACTCTAAAATTTTTGAAATTAAGAAAGTAAGAGGAGCTCTTCCAGATGAAGTTCAAGACCTTGAAGATGAGTTAGTTGGATTCAATACAAGATTAGATAACTTAAATCAAGAAATTGAAGACAAAAATAATGAAATAGAAGAATTAAAAAATAAGTCATCTGAAGCTAAAAAACTTATTAAAAAATATAAGGAACAGCAAATGAATGTTAGAAATAACAGAGAATATGATGCTATTTCTAAAGAAATTGAATTACAGGAGTTAGATTCTAAAATTTTTATTAAAAAATCTGGTGAGAATGAGCTAAAAATTGAAGAGATAAATGAGCAGGTGAAAGAAACAAAAAAAGTTATTAAGGATAAAACCCAAGTTTTAAAGACTAAAAGATCCGATCTTGATATTCTCTCATCTGAAAGTCAAGAAGAAGAAAAGAAATTGGAAACACTTAAAGGTAAAGCATCTAAAAAAATAGAAGCTAGTTTACTTTTATCTTATGAAAAGCTTGTAGCTAGACAAAGAAATGGTTTAGCAGTAGTTAAAGTATCTAGAAACGCTTGTGGTGGATGTTTTAATGTTGTTCCAGCACAGAGACAAGCAGAAATTAAAGAAAAAAAGAAAATTATTCTTTGTGAGTACTGTGGAAGAATTCTTGCAGATGTTATTACCGAAACAGTTGAAGAAAAACCAGCAAAAAGAGCCAAAAAGAAAGCTACATCTAAGTAAGTAGGTGAATATTTAAATTACTCTCCAGAATTTTAAATTTTCTCTTATAATATTCTAAAATATACAGTCCAGTATTAGAATGAATGTATTTATCCATTTGTGTTAAGTCATTATCAACTATTTTAGATAATAATACTCTAAGTGCACGACCATGAATACAGAGTAACACAGTATTATGACCATCATTAATGACTTTATTTATACCTCTCTCAAGTCTTATGGACATCTGATTTGGTGACTCACCATTTTCAAATTTATTATCTAGATTTCCTTCTAACCAAGAATTAATAAGACTTGAATATTCATTTATACTATCGCTCTTTCCTTGATTAATGCCCCAACTTATTTCATTAAATTCTTCTAATTTTTCATAAGGAAGCCCATTTTCTATGAAAGAATAAACACTCTGATATGTCCTCTTAAGATTTGAGGTATAGACTTTTTCAAAATTTATATTTTTATAGTAGTTATAAAAACATTTAGCCTGATAAAGACCTGTTTTATTAATATCACTATCAACTTCTGAACCTTGAATTATACCCTTATTATTATATTCTGTCTCAGCGTGTCTGAGTATATATAATCTCATCAAATGAAAAATAGATTTAATGAAATGATGTAAAAAATACAGAAAAGTGTTTGAAGAATTATAGTTTGAATATTTGACTTTACAAGATCTCTATTTTCATAATTTAAATACATATTTCTAAAAATTGATAGACCATATACAAAAAGAATAAGGTTTCCTAACAAGAAAAATTTATCATTAAAATATTCATGAGTATTAAGTAAATCATTCAAAAGAAAAGAAGAATAAAAAGCTAAAGAAAGGATAATTAAATATCCCCACCTAGCAGCTTTTTTTCCAAGAGTAACAACCAAATGATTCTTACCAGTAAGAGCATCACTATTAGCATCTGGAAACTGATTAATATAGAGAATATTTGTAGTTAAGAGACCAAATGGAACACCTAAAAGTAATAATAAATTAAAATTATTTGAAAATAACTCAATTGACTCTACGGATATTGCATAGCCAGTTCCAAGAGTTAATAAAGGTCCAAAAGCTAGGAATATAGCTAACTCACCTAAACCTCTTCTAGCTACTAATCTAAGTGGTCGTGCTGTATAGAAATATCCTAAAAATAGTCCTAGCAAACCAACTCCTAGAGCACCCTGGATATTGGTTGTTGAATTAGTCACTAGAAATATATTATAAAATAGAAAAGATGCAATAAGTAATGAAAATAATAGTAAAGACCTCGCAACGAATCTAGTCTTATTTAGAGTAATAATTCCTAGTTCAATAGCTCTACTACCACCAGTAATAGCTGCTCCCCCAGGCTGAAAATACTCATTATTTTCTTCATCAGTACCATCCTTGACATCAAAATAGTCATTAAAGACATTTGAAGATAAATGTAATAATAAAACTCCAAGTACAGCTAACAACAGATTCATAACGCTGAAAAGACCATCTCCAATTCCAGCATAATATGATGCTATAGCTAGCATAGGGAAAATTGAAGCACTAGTGAATGGAATTCTAGTGATAGCTACACCTTTGATAATTTTAGTTGAAAGATTTATTGGGACGGTAACATCTTCATTTATTACTTCAGTGACTCCACAGTAACCAGTTTGAGCTTTACTTTTACCATCTGCATATGTTGGCCTGATACTTATTTTGGCATTAATTTTTGTGCCGTCTTTCTTAAGAAAGTATGTCTTACCAACATATTCACCAAATTTATCTGCCGTTGAGAGCCAGTTACCAACATTTTGTATAACCACTTCACCAGGAGAAAAAATTGAGACTCTTTTTTTGCCAATAATTTCTTCTTTTTTGTAACCAAATATTTGTTCAGCAGCATCGTTCATCGTAAGAACTCTTCCCTCCATATCACATGTTATAACACTTTTCATAAAAACTTATTTAATAGATTTAATTTATAAATATATATATACTTGAAAATTTAATTTTTGTTTAAAATTTCTATTGATTTATTGTTTATTTTTCTGAATATCATCTAATATTTTAATCATTCCATCCAATGTTAATGATGGTATAATATCATTAAAATATCCTTTAAGGGAGACAGCAAATTTAGATAATCCTCCAGTTGCGATAATTTTCGTGTTTCCAGTTAGTTCTGAAGAAATTTTATTAATCATTTCCTTTATAAGACCAGCGTATCCATACATTATACCACTCTGTATTGAGTGTATCGTATTTTTTCCAATTACCTTATCTGGCAAATCAATTTCAATAGTAGGAAGTTTAGCAGTATTATTATATAAAGAATTTATGGCTGTTTGAAGTCCAGGGACAATATTTACACCAAGAATTTCCTTATTTTGAGAAACAACTGTAAATGTTAATGCTGTTCCAAAATCAACAACTATTACATTTTCCTTGTATATACTTGATGCTTCAACCGCATTACATACTAAATCAGTCCCTATTTCATTTACATTATCAATATTAATTTTTACTTGACTTACGTCCTTAGCTTTTATTATGTAAATGTTTTCTGAAAACATATCTGAACAAGAGAGTCTTACAATATCGGTAAGAGTTGGCACTACGCTACTAATTACAATTGATTCTACTTGTGAGGGATTAAAATCATTGAGAGAAACAATTTTATTTAACTTATTCTTAAATGACCAGTAACTAATATTTTTTTTTGAATTAAGACGATAAATTTTTTCCCATTTATTATCCCTAAACAAGCCAATAACAACATTTGAATTTCCAATATCTACAGCTATCTTAATCTTTTTCATTAAATAAGTTTAATTGATCAGAATCCAAATCTAACTCCAAAGTTTCTCCAACATTATAATTTTCAGTACTTTCTTTTTCAGTAGTTTTATTTTCTTTTAAATCATCCTTAAAATCATTACTCGATTCAATTTTTATTTCATCATTTCTCTCGAGAAGTGTAAATGTACCAGACCTGATTTTATCTAATAATATTTTATTTCCTATTGACTTCCATCCTTTGACATCAATAAATGAATCTAGATCTAACTCAGATGATTTTAGTTTTTTATTAGAATGGTATTTAAAGATAATAGTTTCACCAGATTTAAAAGAGCAATACTCTAATTTTGATCCCTTTTCTTGAGAAATGAATAGAAACTTTTTATTAGGTGTTGTTGTCTCGATATTAAACCTCTTAACATAATAATTTTTGAGATTTCCATCAAAATAAATAGCAGAAATTATACCCTTGGGATCGAATTTATCAAGAAACATTATATTATTCCAATCATATCTATTAGTAAGTTCAAAAGATGTCAGCTCATAATTTCCGTCATTGTAAATGACGAGAATCATATCATCACCATCAAATTTACCTAAGTAATCACCCCTACTCTCAGTGTTAAGCCTTCCTATTGAATTATCATAATAAATCTTTATTCCTGAAAGAGTAGAAATTCCTAAACTTTTTTCTTTCACTGCCCTAACTCTATACTTTGAAAGCAAATTTCCTATTGAGGACTTACCTTTTATTTCAATTTCAGAAAAATCATAATCAAAAACTTTTTTTCTCGCTTTCTGTGAAGAATGAATGTAGGTGGTTACTATCTCGGATTCTCCATTTGGTCTAGAGGCAAGATATAGAAGTTTTGTTCCTTTTTCATTTTTTCCAATATTATAAATTTTATCTTTTGTTGCTGAAATTACCTGAAATCTTTTCACGTAAGAATATCCTGACTTCTCATCAAAGTATGCAGCATTAAAAACCATTCTCTTATCACTTTTCTTCCAAATTTGAGCTAAAACAATGTTTTTTCCAATAAATACTTTATCTTGAATTTTAACAATTTTATAGGAACCATCAGCACAGAAAGTAATTATATCGTCAATATCTGAGCAATTACAAACAAATTCCTCTTTTCTAATTCCTGAACCTATAAACCCTTCTTTTCTATTTATATACAACTTGATATTATTAGCTGCTACAGATTTAACTTTTATTGTGTCAAATTTTAATATTTCTGTTTTTCTCTCTCTACCACCACCATACTTGTTAAGAATGTTGTAATAGTAATCAATTGTGAATTCTATGATATTTTTTAAATTTTTTAATGTTTTTGATAACTCTTCATTGAGCTTTATTATAATATCATTGAGTCTGTCTTTATCAAACTTTGAAATTCTTTTAATTTTAATTTCAGTAAGTCTAATTATATCATCTTTTGTTATTGCTCTATAAAAATCTTTTTTAAATGGCTCTAAGCCCTTATCGATTGTATTTAAGACATCTTCCCAAGTCTCACATTTCTCAATAAGCTGATAAATCTTATTTTCAATAAAAATTTTTTCAAGTGTAGAGAAGAGTATTTTCTCTTTTAATTCGTCTCTCTTTATTTCCAACTCTTTTTCTAGTAGGTTTTTAGTAGATTCTGTTGAATACTTTAATATTTCTTTAACACCTAGAAATTGAGGTTTTTCATTTACAATTACACATGCATTTGGAGAAATTGATACCTCACAATCTGTGAAAGCATATAATGCATCAATAGTGATGCTTGGTGACTGGTTTTTATTTAAATGAATAAGAATCTCAACATTCTCTGCTGTATTATCTACTACTTTTTTAATTTTTATTTTTCCTTTATCATTTGCTTTAATAATTGAATCAATTAAGCTAGTTGTAGTTACATTATATGGTATATCTTCAATAACAAGTTTTGTTTTATCAATTTCCTTAATTCTTGCTCTCACTCGTATTCTACCACCTCTTTTACCATCATTGTACTCAGTTATATCAACTAAACCACCATTTGGAAAATCGGGGTATAGTTTGAAAGAATTACCTTTCAAGTGTGATATAGAAGATTTTATAAGCTCACAGAAATTATGAGGCATTATCTTAGTTGATAATCCTACAGCAATACCCTCAACACCCTGAGCAAGTAGAAGTGGAAACTTTATTGGTAAATTGACTGGTTCTTTCTTTCTTCCATCGTATGATAGCTTCCATTCCGTTGTCTTATCATTGAATAGTGTCTCTAAAGCAAATTTTGATAATCTTGCTTCAATATATCTAGATGCTGCAGCTTTATCTCCTGTCCTTACATCACCCCAATTTCCCTGTGTATCAATTAGAAGATCTTTCTGACCTATATTAACAAGTGCATCTTCAATTGATGCGTCTCCATGTGGATGGAACTGCATACTACTTCCTATAATATTAGCACATTTATTATATCTACCATCTTCAATAAGATTCATAGAATGAAGAATTCTTCTCTGAACTGGCTTAAGACCATCATCAATAGAAGGAATCGCTCTCTCTAAAATAACATATGAGGCATAATCCAGAAACCAATCTTCATACAGGTCAGATATTGGGTTTTCGTGTGATTGAAGTTGCTCTAGCTCTTCATTTAGGTTATCATTGCTCATTCCTCAATTTCAATTAAATCTTTTTCAACTCGTAATTTATCAATAATAAACTCTTGTCTTTCCTGTGTGTTTTTACCCATATAAAATGATAAAAGATCATTAATTTTTGATTTTTTATTTAAAATAACTGGCTCTAAACGAATATTCTCTCCTATGAAATTTTTAAATTCTGATGGAGATATTTCACCTAAACCTTTAAATCTTGTTATTTCAGGATTTTTTCCAAGTTCTTCAACAGCCTTATTTCTTTCTTTATCATCATAACAGTAAAATGTTTTTTTCTTATTTCTAACTCTAAAAAGAGGAGTTTCAAGTATATAAACATGTCCCATTTTAACTAAATCAGGAAAAAACTGGAGGAAATATGTGAGTAAAAGTAGTCGAATGTGCATACCATCGACATCTGCGTCAGTGGCGATAACAATTTTGTTATATCTCAAACCATCTAGTCCGTCCTCAATATTCAAGGCGTGTTGAAGAAGGTTAAATTCTTCATTCTCATACACAATTTTCTTTGTGTACCCAAAACAGTTAAATGGCTTTCCTCTTAAACTAAAAACAGCTTGAGTTTGCACATCTCTTGACTTAGTAATTGAACCACTAGCTGAGTCTCCCTCAGTAATAAATATCATTGAACTTCCTCTTAGCTCTTCGTCACCTTTTTTATCATTAAGATGAATTCTACAATCCCTTAGCTTTTTATTATGAACTTTAGCTTTTTTAGCTCTCTCATTTGCTAACTTTTTAATACCAGCAATCTCTTTCCTCTCTCTCTCAGACTGAAGAATTCTTTTAAGGAGAGCTTGTGCAGTTTCAGGGTTTTTGTGCAGATAGTTATCAAGTTCTTTTTTCACGAAATCATTAACAAATGAACGTACAGTCTGTCCGTCTGGACTTATGTTTAGAGATCCAAGTTTTGTCTTTGTCTGTGACTCAAAAACTGGTTCTTGGACACGAATAGCAATCGATCCAGTCACACTAGTTCTGATATCAGTTGCATCATAATCTTTCTTATAAAACTCTCTAATAGCACGGACAATAGCCTCTTTGTATGCAGCTAGATGAGTTCCTCCCTGAGTAGTATACTGTCCATTAACAAATGAATAATATTCCTCTCCGTAATTGTTAGTGTGTGTAAGAGAACACTCTATATCATTTCCTTTGAAGTGAATTATTGGATATCTAAGACTTTCAGGATCAGTTTTACTCTCTAGTAAGTCTAGAAGTCCATTCTCTGAGTGATACTTTTTACCATTATAGTTTAAAGTAAGACCTGAATTTAAGTAAGCATAGTTCCATATCTGATCTTCAAGGTATTCTGGGATATAATGATAATTTTTAAAGATAGAATTATCAGGCTCAAACATGATATAAGTACCATTTCTCTCTTCAGTCTTATTAATATTTTCATCAAGCGTTGTGTTTCCTTTCTCAAACTCTGCGTGCTTTCTCTCTCCCTCCCTAAAAGAATCTATATGAAATTTAGTAGAGAGAGCGTTTACTGCTTTTAACCCTACTCCATTGAGTCCAACAGATTTCTGGAAAGCTTCTGAATCATATTTTCCTCCAGTATTTATTTTCGAAACGCAATCAATTACTTTACCTAGAGGTATACCCCTACCATAATCTCTAACTTCAACCTTATGATCTTTAACCTTAATATTTATGATCTTCCCATGACCCATAAGGTGCTCATCAATAGAGTTATCAATAACCTCTTTAATTAGCACGTAGATACCATCATCTTTAGCTGAACCATCTCCAAGCTTGCCGATATACATTCCAGGACGTGCACGTATATGTTCTTTCCAATCTAATGACTTAATACTATCTTCAGTATACGTATTTTTCCTGTTTTCCATTCAGGATTTAAATATAATTACGAATTAATATAAATGCATTTTTTAATTTAAATATTTAGAATTATCTCTCTTGCTCTAAATATGTCATACCAACAATCTTATCTCTCTTCCTCTGATAAGGGGTATTATAGTACTCTACAGGTGTTATCTCGTAATAATAAAAATCTGTTTTAACCA
>JAYPDR010000017.1:0-21769 GCA_038125345.1 Marinoscillum sp.
ATGCGGCGGTCTTGAAAACCGTTGTACCGCAAGGTACCGGGGGTTCGAATCCCTCCTCCTCTGCAAAAACAACCCTAAATGAAATCTGAATTCTTTCAAGATGTTTATTCAGTGGTAAAGCTAATTCCATATGGTAAAGTAACTTCATATGGTGCTATTGCCAAATATTTAGGAATATCTAAAAGTGCAAGAGTCGTTGGTTGGGCTATGAATAATTCTCATTTTGACTCCTCAATACCTGCTCATAGGGTTGTAAATAGAAATGGACTTCTGACAGGAAAACATCATTTTTCCTTTGAAAATCAAATGGAGGAACTTTTGATGATGGAAGGAGTGATTATTAAAAATAATAAGATTGAAAATTTTGAAAGTGTATTCTGGGATCCAGCTAAAGAATTAGAATTATAATATGAGAAAAATATTAATACTACTAATTCTTTTTATATCATTTGATCTCTATAGTCAAGAAGATCTAAATAATTTATATATTAAGTGTGATAGATGTGATAATAATTTCCTAAGAAATGAAATAAATTATGTCAATCATGTAAGAGATCAGGGGCTTGCAGATATTCAACTTTTTATATATCGAAATAGGAATGCAAATAATGGTGATAGATACACTTTAGATTTTATTGGAAAAAACCTTTTTTTGGATAAAAAATTATCATTAGAGTTAGACACTAATCCAAGGTTAACAAGTGATGAAATACGAGAAGCATTAAAACAAAAAATTGAAATTGGATTAATATATTTTTTAATTGAAAGTAATATTTCAAATAAAATTAGAATATCACTTGACTCTACAATTAGTAATAATAATAATTATAGTGATAAGGGTGAATTAAGTTCAGATAAATGGAAGAATTGGGTATTTCAGAGCTCAGGAGAGGCTGATTTTGAAAATGAAACTAGCAGAAAAAGCACAAATTTTGAATTTGAATTTGATGCAGACAAAGTAACTGACAAAATAAAACTTCAATTTGATATCGACTACAATAGATCAAATAGTAAATATTTCAGTAATAATAATACATTCATTAGTAAAAGAAATAGAAAATCTTTTAGAGCAAAAAGTGTTTGGAGTATAAATAATAAATGGTCAGCTGGTTTTAATTCTGGACTAGGAAGTGATACATACGAAAATGTAGATTTTAGTTATTTTATTCTCCCAGCTTTAGAATATAGCTTTTTTCCTTATAATGAATTTGTAAGAAGAGAAGTTGTTATTAACTATCAGATAGGATATGGATTTAGAAATTACATTGAAGAAACAATTTATAATAAATTAAAAGAAAATCTCTTTCTACATCAAATTGGTTTTGAGGCAAGATTTAAACAGCCTTGGGGTGAAATTTTTACCAATTTAAGAGGAAAGGCTTTACTAAATGATCCATCAAAAAATAATCTAAGTTTAAATAGTTGGTTTTCATTTAGAGTTTTTGAGGGATTTTCTTTAAGACTTGGTGGTGAGATAGGAATAATAAGAGATCAAATTAACTTACCAAAAGGAAGTTCTTCTATTGAAGACTTATTACTTCAACAACAAGAAATAGCAACTGATTTTAGATCAGAATTTAGATTAGGCATAAGCTATACTTTTGGATCAGCATTTAATAATTATCTAAATAGTAGACTTTAATTTTTTCTAATCAATAATAATCCTATAAACGTAATAAGTCCATTCAATAATAAAATTTCAAAACCAAATTTATATCCAAAGAGAAGTTGTTCAGAGAATGAATTTATAAGATAGCTAATTATAGGTGACGAAAAGCAAACCATAAAAACATATTTGTCTTTAATATTATATTTTGTGTAAATACCAAAAGAAAAAAGACCAAGTAGTGGACCGTACGTATAACCTGCTGCTTTGAAAATAGAATTAATTACACTTTGATCATTAATTTCATTAAAAATCATAATTACTAAAAATAACAAAAGGGAAAAACCAACATGAACAACAATCCTAGTTCTCCTCTTATTTTTAATTTTTTCAATATCTAAAAAATCAATACAGAAAGATGTTGTTAAAGACGTTAATGCAGAATCAGCACTAGAATATGCAGCAGCAATTATTCCTAATATAAAAATTACGGAGGTAGCAAATCCAAGCTCATTTAGAGCAAGTAAAGGATATAAATCATCTGATCTTAAAGGAACTTGGTAATTTATTAGGTCAGAATATAAATACAAAAGAGCCCCAAGAGAAAGAAATAATAAATTTGCAATAACCAAAATAACGCAAAACCAGAAAATATTTTTTTGGGCTTCATTCAAATTTTTACATGTTAAGTTTTTCTGCATCATGTCTTGATCTAAACCTGTCATAACAATTGCTATAAAAGCACCAGATATAAATTGTTTAAAAAAGTCATTTCCTGATCTCCAATCAAAATAAAAAATATTGGAGTATGAGCTTTCTTTAATCATAACATAAGATTCATATAATGAAAGATTCATTCTATCAGTAATTATTATTATTGTTATAATAACAGCTGATAACATAAAAAAAGTTTGAAGTGCATCTGTCCAGACTATTGTTTTTATACCACCTTTAAAAGTGTAAATCCAAATCAATAAAACCGTTAATAGGACAGAAAAGAAAAAAGGGAGACCAAGCTGATTAAAAATTGCAATTTGAAGTACTCCAGCAACTAAAAATAATCTGAATGATGCTCCAATTGTCCTTGAAAGAAGAAAAAAGAAGGCACCAGATTTATAACTATAATATCCAAATCTTTTATCAAGATACGTATAGATTGAGACAAGATTATATTTATAATATATAGGTAATAAAATTTTAGCAATAACATAGTATCCTACAAGATATCCCAATACTACCTGAAAATAACTAAAATTAGTATTACCTACTTCACCAGGAACAGATATAAAAGTCACACCTGATAGAGAAGTTCCTATCATTCCAAAAGCAACTAAATACCACGGCGAAGACTTACTAGCATTAAAAAAATCATTAAATGATGAAGATTTAGTTGTAAGATTTGAGATAACTAGAAGAACTAAAAAATATATTATAAAAATCAGAAGTATAATATTAGCATTCATAATTATCTTTGAATAAGGTTGATAAAGCTTATATAATTTAAAGTAAAATCAAAATTACATTCATATAGAAATTATTATTTCATGAAACTTCCAACTAAAATTATTGAAAATGCAGTAAATGAAATATCTAAGCTACCTGGAATTGGAAAAAAAACTGCGCTAAGGCTCTCACTTTATTTATTAAAAAAAGATTTAGATTTTTCTAAAAATATTTCAAAAGCAATTCAAGACCTTAAAGAAAAAACAAGATATTGTGATGTCTGTCATATGATATGTGAAGAAGGGAATTGTTCATGTAAAACACATAATTCATTTATCAATAGAAAAATATTATGTATTGTTGAAGACACTCCTGATGTCCTTGCTATTCAAAATACAAATCATTACAATGGATTATTTCATGTTATTGGAGGTCTAATTTCTCCAATCGATGGTATTGGCCCAGAAAATTTAAATATAGAGACTCTTGTAAAGAGAGTAAGCGAGGGAGAGATAGAAGAAATAATCTTTGCTCTTAGTCCTACTCTAGATGGGGATACAACATCATTTTATATCTCAAAAAGATTATCAAAGTATAACCTTAAACTAACTACAATTTCAAGAGGTATACCAATTGGTGGAGAAATTGAATATGCTGATGAAGTTACTTTAGGCAATAGTATTTCATCAAGAATTAATTATAATTTGAAAAATGAATAATGTAGAATCAAAAAGACTTCAAGGAGTTGAAGAATCATCAACTTTAGCTATGGCAGCTCTAGCAAGAGAATATAAATTAAAAGGAATTGATGTTATTAGTTTAAGTCTTGGTGAGCCTGACTTTAAAACACCCAAACACATATGTGAGGGTGCAAAAACTGCTATTGACTCCGGACAATATTTTTCTTATCCTCCAGTTCCAGGTTACTTAGACTTAAGAGAAGCTATTTCAAAAAAATTTAAAGATGAAAATAATTTATTTTATAATCCATCCGATATTATTGTATCTAACGGAGTTAAGCATTCTATAACCAATGTTATGTTCTCAATACTTAATAAAGGTGATGAAGTTTTGGTATTTGCTCCTTTCTGGGTTAGCTACTCTGCAATCATTAAATTAGCAGATGGTGTGCCTGTATATATAAACTCAACTATAGAAAATGATTTCAAACCAACACCTGAACAATTAAAAAAATCTATAACGAATAAAACTAAAGCAATAATTTTCAGTTCACCATGTAACCCTACTGGTACAGTTTTTTCTAAAAAAGATTTAGAAAACTATAGTGATATTTTAATTGATTATCCTAACATTATAATTATTTCTGATGAAATTTATGAACACATAAATTTTACTGAAGAACACTTTAGTATAGGTTCTCTTAAAGGAATGGCAGATAGAACTATAACACTAAATGGTTTCTCTAAAGGATTTGCAATGACCGGATGGAGATTAGGGTATCTTGGAGCCCCATCTAAAATTGCTAAATCTATAAATAAGATGCAAGGACAGACTACTTCAGCAAATTGCTCAATTGCTCAACGAGCAGGACTTATAGCTTTAAATGGTGGAAATGATTGTGCTCTTAAAATGAAAAGAGAATATCTCAAGAGAAGAGATATCTTTTATAATTTACTCTCAAAAATTGAAAAACTTACTCTAAATAAGCCTCAAGGAGCATTTTATTTTTTTCCAGAGATAACTAATTATTTAGGTAATAAGACTGAAGAAGGAAAGAAGATATCTAGTGCAAATGACCTCGCTATCTATCTTCTTGAAGATGCTAAAGTTTCCTTAGTTCCAGGAGAAGATTTTGGGGCACCAAATTGCATCAGACTTTCATATGCAGCAAGTGAAAAAGAGCTTATTGAAGCCTCACAAAGAATAGAAATATCTCTCAGCAAATTAAATTAAATGAAAATCAAAGGAATCTTTGATCAAGTTAAAGAAAAAAATATTTTAATTATTGGGGACTCTATGATCGATTCATATGTCATAGGGAAAATTGAAAGAGTTTCTCCCGAAGCTCCAGTGCCTATTGTCAACGTAAAAAATAAAAATATAAAGCTTGGAGGAGCTGCAAACGTTGCGCTTAATATTAAAAGTTTAGGAATGAAGCCAATTCTCTGCTCTGTTATTGGAGATGACTCAGAGGGAGATAGTTTTATTAAGTTATGTAATAAAAATAAAATAGATACATCAGGAATTATCAGAGATAATTCTAGAAAAACAACTATTAAAGAGAGAATAATAGTTGAAAAAAAACACATTCTAAGGATAGATAGTGAACAAACATTTTCAATAAATAATGAGATTAAAAATAAATTATTAATCAAAGTAAAAGAGAAGCTCGAAAACTCTGAAATTATTATTTTCCAAGATTATGACAAAGGAGTAATAGATAGTGATCTTTTCAAAAAAATTAAAAAATTAAAAAAGAATATTTTTATTTCTGTTGATCCTAAAGAAAAGAACTTCTTTAATTACAAAGATGTAAATCTCTTTAAACCTAATTTGAAAGAGATACTTTCTGCTTTTTCATCAAAAAATAAATCTTTAAAAAACTTAACTGAGCTTTCAAAAAAAATATTCATTAGTAATAATATTAAAAATGTTATGATAACACTTTCTGATAACGGGTTAATGATTTATAAAGAAAATAGAATCGATCATTTTAAAATAAAAAAGAAAAAAATTATTGATGTTTCAGGAGCTGGAGATACAGTTATTTCACTTGCTACAATTCTTTTTTATTTAAATATTAACATAAAATTTATAGGTGAGGTGTGTAATCTAGCAGGTGGAATGGCATGCATGTCATCTGGTGTAAATGCAATTGACCTAAAAGAGCTCATTAAAAATGCTGAAAGAAATAATTTAGATTTATATCTTTGAAAAAAATACTCTGATGAATATTATATTATTTGGGCCTCCTGGTGCTGGAAAAGGGACACAAAGCGATAAAATAATAAAAAAATTTCAACTCTGTCATTTATCAACAGGAGACCTATTTAGAATGCATTTAGGAAATAATACTTCTCTTGGAAAGGAAGCAAAGAAATATATGGATGATGGAAATCTTGTCCCTGACTCTGTAGTAATTAATATGGTACAAGAGGAAATAGAGAAAAATAAAGATAAAAATGGTTTTATATTTGATGGATTTCCTAGGACAGTTAATCAGGCTTCTGCTCTTGATGAGATGTTAAACAATAATAATTTATCAATTGATAAACTTATCTCTTTAGAAGTAGATGATCAAGAGCTAATAACTAGAATAAAAAAAAGAGCTCTAGTTTCAGGAAGAATTGATGATCAAAGTGAAGAGAAAATAAATAATAGAATAAGAGTATATAAAGAAGAGACATTACCAGTTCTTAAGCATTATAAAAAACAGAACAAGTATATACCAATTAATGGAGTAGGCTCAGTTGAAGAAATTTTCGAGAAGATAGCTTCAAAAATAGAAGCATAATGAACAAACAAAATTTTATAGATCAAATTAAAATTTTCTGTAAATCAGGAAATGGAGGAAAAGGTTCATCTTCATTTAGAAGGGAAAAGTTTGTCCCTAAAGGAGGACCAGACGGAGGAGATGGGGGAAAAGGTGGAGATATCATATTAAAAGGAAATAGTCAACTATGGACTCTTCTTCATTTAAGATATACTAAACACATAAAAGCTGAGAATGGACAGGACGGTCAAGGTAATAAAAAACATGGGAAAAATGGGAAAAATATTATAATTGAAGTTCCTCTTGGTACAGTTGCTAAAACAGTTGAAGGAAGTGATAAGATAATAGAAATTTTACAACATAATGAAGAAAAAATTTTGCTTGAAGGGGGAATAGGAGGATTAGGTAATTTTCATTTTAAATCATCTACCAAACAAGCCCCCCAATACAGTCAACCTGGTAAAAGGGGAGTTGAGGAGTGGATAAATTTAGAACTAAAAGTTTTAGCTGATGTGGGATTAGTTGGATTTCCAAATGCAGGAAAGTCAACTTTACTTTCATCAGTCTCAAAAGCTAAGCCAAAAATTGCAGATTATCCTTTTACGACTTTGACTCCAAATCTTGGAGTAATACCTTATAGAGATAATTTGTCATTTATTATGGCTGATATTCCAGGAATAATAGAAGGAGCATCAGAAGGTAAAGGATTAGGCATCAGATTCTTACGACACATAGAAAGAAATTCAATTCTAGTAATCTTAATTTCTTCTGAGTCAGATATAATTAAAGAATTTCATTCATTATTGAAAGAGTTAAAAAATTATAATAAAGAACTTTTAAATAAAGAATTAATAGTAGCAATATCTAAATGTGATTTATTAACTGAAAAAGAGTTAAATGAATTACATGTCAATCTTCCTTATGAAATAATAAAAATCTCAAGTATAACTGGACTAGGGCTAGGTAAACTGAAAGATTCTATTTGGAAAAAATTAATTTAGATAAATTTTATTAGTCAAAATGGCATGAGTTATCTTTGGCAAACTTTTTGCAAAAAACATTACTATGAATAAAAAAAAAGGTAAAGTATCTACTACTCCAAAAAAAGAAAAAAAAGGAATCAATCTTTCTTCAGAGTTACAAGAAACAAAAGATAAATACTTACGATTGTACTCAGAGTTCGAAAATTTTAGAAGAAGGACTTCTAAAGAAAAGATAGAAATGATTGATTCGGCAAATAAAGAATTATTATCTAATATACTTCCAATAGTTGATGATTATGAAAGAGCTATAAAATCAATTAAAGAGAATTTATCAGACTATGAGGGATTCAATCTAATTTATCAGAAACTGATTTCCACATTAGAAAAATATCATGTCAAAAAAATGAAAATCCAGAAGGGTGATAGTTTTGATCCAGAATTTCATGAGGCAATAACAAGCACTCCATCAGAAAAAAAATTTAAAGGAAAAATTATTGATGTAATTGAAGATGGCTATCATCTAGGAGATAATATTCTTCGATTTGCAAAAGTTGTAACTGGTTCATAATGTCAAAAAGAGATTTTTACGAAATATTGGGAGTAAATAGATCTTCTTCTCAAGAAGAGATTAAAAAAGCTTACAGGAAAGTAGCAATCAAATACCACCCCGATAAAAACCCTGGTGATAAATCATCCGAAGAGAAATTCAAAGAAGCTGCAGAGGCATACGAAGTATTAAGTAATCCTGACAAAAAACAAAAATATGATAGATTTGGTCATGATGGATTAAGAGGAGGAACTGGTGGATTTTCAGGTGGTGGAATGAATGTGGAGGATATCTTTGAGCAGTTTGGAGATATTTTTGGAGGAGGAAGTCCATTTGATAGTTTTTTTGGGGGAGGAAGCTCTTCTCGAAGAAATAAAGGGACTAACCTAAGAATCAAATTAAAATTAACTATTCAAGAGATTGCATTTGGCATAGAAAAGAAAATTAAAGTTAAAAGACTTGTTACTGCTCCGGGAGTAACATTTAAAAATTGTGGAGTCTGTAATGGTTCTGGTAAAATAAGTAAGGTTGTCAATACCATGCTAGGCCAAATGGTATCCTCATCATCATGTTATCAGTGTAATGGAAATGGAAAGACTATAGATAATAAACCACCTGGAGTTGATAGTACAGGATTGCAGTTTAAAGAAGAAATAATAAGTATTAACATCCCTTCTGGGGTTGGAGATGGCATGCAATTATCAATGACTGGAAAAGGGAATGAGTCGCCAGGAGGTGGAATTCCAGGAGACCTTCTAATTCTCATAGAAGAAATAGAAGATGAAAATTTTAAAAGAGATGGCAATAATGTTGTTTATGACTTATATATAAATTTTGTTGATGCTGCTATTGGAAATGAATTAGAGGTTCCAACTTTAACTTCCAAAGTAAAAATTAAGATACCACCGGGAACACAAGGCGGTAAAATATTCAGATTAAGAGGAAAAGGAATAAAAGATTTAAATAGTTCTTTAACTGGTGATCAATTGATTCATGTAAATATCTGGACTCCAAAAAAATTAACTTCAGATGAAGAAAAACTTTTGAATCAGTTAAAGGATTCAAAAAATTTTAAACCTAACCCAGGAAAATCTGAAAAAGGATTTTTTGATAGAGTTAGAGATTTCATGAGCTAGACTTACTACCTTATATTAATTTTTTTAGATTTATATCTATTAAATTCAAAATTATTGAATATTCTAAAATTAATTAATAGACTAAAATGGGTTGTAATATTTATCCTTGGAGTTTTTCTGTTATCACTTTTATACTTTTCCGATCTTATTATTAATGAGATTAAAGAAAGAGAATTTAGAAGTATAGAGAGATATTCAAAATTTATTGAACTTGTTGGCAACGCTGAAAACGAATCATTATATTCTTTTGCTGATATCATTTTGATTGATAATCATTCAATACCTGTAATTATTACTAGTAGCAACGGTGAAATTATTGATTATAAAAATATTGAAGAAAAATATTTATTTGATGAATATAATTCTATGCAAAAAAAATATGACCCTATTAAAATTAATATTTTTAATGATAACGGGGAAATTAGTGATTTTCAGTATGTGTATTTTGATGATTCTCAAATCCTAAAAACTTTAATATTTGCACCCTATTTTATTATAATTTTAATATTAATTATTCTTTTTAGTATATATCTAATTTTATATTATTCTAATAAATCTGAAAAAGATAATTTATGGACTGGTCTCGCTAAGGAAACTGCACATCAACTGGGAACCCCATTATCTTCATTAATAGGATGGAATGAATACCTTAGATCCAAACAAAATACTCATGTAGATTATGTAAGTAATGAAATAGATAAAGATATATCTAGATTAAAAATAATAACCGAGAGATTCTCAACAATAGGTTCAAAACCTATTTTAGAAAAAAAAGAAATTAAAGATTTGATACTTAGATCTATAGAATATTTAAAGAAAAGAACATCTCCTAATATTAAAACAGAATTAAAACTAGATGAAGAAGAATTATTATTGAATGAGCAGCTTTTTAGTTGGGTAATTGAAAATTTATATAAAAACTCTATTGATGCTATAGGAGAAAGTGGCGTCATTAGAATTAATTCATCAAAAAAAAATGATGTTTTTATCTTAGATTTTATTGACAACGGAATTGGTATTAATAGAAATGATTTTAAAAAAATTTTTAAAGCAGGCTATACTACAAAAAAAAGAGGCTGGGGGCTTGGATTAACACTAGTTAATAGAATAATTACTGACTATCACAAAGGAGAAATTTTTGTGTATAAATCTAAAAAAAACAAAGAGACTATTATTAGAATTGAACTTAAGAGAAATATGAATAAAAGTTAAGAATAACTTTATATATGACTTTGTAAAATTGTTTTAATAATTTATTTTCGCACTATTATTTTAAACTTAATCACCAAATAAAACATGTCAAATTCAGGAAAAATAACAGCTGTGATTGGTCCAGTTGTAGATGTATCTTTTGAAGAGTCCACTTTACCTAAAATTCTTAATGCTCTTGAAATAACTAAAGATGATGGATCTACTCTAGTATTAGAGGTTCAGCAGCACTTAGGTGAAGATACTGTGAGAACAATATCAATGTCTGGTACTGAAGGGTTAAAAAGAGGAATGTCAGTAAAAGACTTAGGCCAACCTATATCTATGCCTATTGGTGATGAAATAAGAGGTAGACTTTTCAACGTTGTTGGATCAGCTATTGATGGAATTGAAGAACCTAAATCATCAGAAAGATTACCTATTCACAGAGAAGCTCCAAAGTTTGAAGATTTATCTACATCAGCTGAGGTCTTATTCACAGGGATCAAGGTAATTGACTTAATTGAACCCTACAACAAGGGTGGTAAGATAGGTTTATTTGGAGGTGCTGGTGTTGGAAAAACTGTTCTTATTCAAGAGTTAATTAATAATATTGCTAAAGCATACTCTGGATTATCTGTATTTGCTGGAGTTGGTGAAAGAACTAGAGAAGGTAATGATCTTCTTAGAGAAATGATTGAGGCAGGAATTGTTGACTATGGAGAAAAATTTAGGGAGTCTATGGAAAAAGGTTCTTGGGATTTATCTAAAGTTGATAGAAAAAAATTAAAAGATTCTAAAGCTGCATTTGTTTTTGGACAAATGAATGAGCCTCCTGGTGCTAGAGCCAGAGTAGCATTATCAGGATTAACATTGGCTGAATATTTTAGAGATGGTGATGGTAAGGGTCAAGGAAGAGATATTTTATTTTTCATTGATAATATTTTTAGATTCACACAAGCTGGCTCAGAAGTATCTGCATTACTTGGAAGAATGCCATCAGCTGTAGGTTATCAACCAACATTAGCAACTGAGATGGGAGCAATGCAAGAAAGAATTACTTCTACTAAAAAAGGATCTATCACTTCAGTTCAAGCAGTTTATGTTCCTGCAGATGATTTAACAGATCCTGCACCAGCAACTACGTTTGCTCATCTTGATGCTCAAAGTGTATTATCTAGAAAGCTTGCTTCTATTGGGATTTACCCGTCAATTGATCCACTTGAATCTACATCTAGAATTTTGACTGAGGAAATTGTTGGATCAGAGCACTATAACTGTGCTCAAAGAGTAAAACAACTTCTTCAAAGATATAAGGAACTACAAGATATAATTGCTATCCTTGGAATGGATGAGCTTTCTGAAGAAGATAAGCAAGTTGTTCATAGGGCTAGAAGAGTACAAAGATTTTTATCTCAACCTTTTCATGTCGCTGAGCCTTTTACTGGTGTAAAAGGAGAATTAGTTGATATAAAAGACACGATCAAAGGCTTTAATATGATTATGGATGGAGAGTTAGATCATTTGCCTGAATCTGCTTTTAACTTGAAAGGAACTATTGAGCAAGCAATTGAAGCTGGAGAAAAACTTTTAGAACAAGTAAAACAATCCTAAAATGACATTGGAAATATTGTCTGCAGAAGAGAAGATATTTAGTGGAGAAGTTGATTCTATTATTTTTCCAGGTTCTGATGGCCAATTTCAAGTCCTAAATAATCATGCGCCTTTAATAAGTACTTTAGTTAGTGGAGAAATAAAATACTCTGCCAATTCTAATAATTCTTCTGTTAAGATTAAAGGAGGAATTGTTGAAATTCTTGAAAATAAGATAAATGCTCTTATAGAAAAATAACTGACAGTCTGTCACTTTTAATAATTGGCATAATTCTTGTCATATATATAGCATAATATAAAATTTAAGTTATGAGTAAGATTATTGGAATAGATTTAGGTACTACCAATTCATGTGTGTCCGTAATGGAAGGGAATGAACCAGTAGTAATACCAAATAGTGAAGGTAAAAGAACTACACCTTCTATTGTTGCATTTCTTGATGAAGGTAAAGGAGAGAGAAAGGTTGGAGATCCTGCAAAAAGACAAGCTATAACAAACCCAAAAAACACTATAAATTCGGTTAAAAGGTTTATGGGTAAAAAATTCTCAGATATCAATGAAGAAAAAAGAAACTTAGCATATGATGTTGATAAAGGAACTAATAACACTGTAAGAGTTAAGATAGGTTCTAGGAATTATACTCCTCAAGAAATTTCAGCTATGATATTACAAAAAATGAAATCTACTGCTGAAGATTATTTAGGAACAGAGGTTAAAGAAGCAGTAATTACTGTTCCTGCCTACTTTAATGACTCTGAAAGACAAGCAACTAAAGAAGCGGGGACAATTGCTGGATTAGATGTGAAAAGAATTATAAATGAACCTACTGCTGCCGCTTTAGCTTATGGTCTTGATAAAAAAGATAAGGATATTAAGATTGCAGTCTATGACTTAGGTGGAGGTACATTTGATATCTCTATATTAGAATTAGGCGATGGAGTGTTTGAAGTCAAATCTACTAACGGCGATGTGCATTTAGGAGGTGATGATTTTGATAGTGTAATTATCGATTGGCTTGCAGATGAATTTAATAAAGATGAAGGTATTGATCTTAGAAAGGATCCAATGGCATTACAAAGGCTGAAGGAAAGTGCTGAAAAAGCTAAAATAGAGCTTTCAAGTTCTTCTTCAACTGAAATTAATTTACCATATATCATGCCTGTTGATGGAGTACCAAAACATTTAGTTAAAACTCTAACTAGAGCTAAATTCGAACAACTTAGTCAAAACTTAGTAGAGAGAACACTTGATCCATGTGCCAAAGCTCTTAAAGACGCTAAAATGGAAGTTGGTGATATTGATGAGGTAATTTTAGTTGGAGGTTCAACAAGAATACCTAAAATTCAGGAAGAAGTTGAAAAATTCTTTAAAAAGAAACCATCTAAAGGTGTAAATCCCGATGAAGTTGTTGCAATTGGAGCTGCAATTCAAGGCGGGGTACTAACAGGAGAAGTTAAAGACGTTTTATTATTAGATGTAACTCCTTTATCACTTGGGATTGAAACCTTAAATGGAGTGTTTACTAAGCTTATAGAGTCAAATACAACTATTCCAACTAAGAAATCCGAGACATTTTCAACTGCTGCTGATAGCCAGCCAGCTGTAGAGATACATGTTCTCCAAGGTGAGAGACCTATGGCAAAAGACAACAAAACAATTGGAAGATTCCATTTAGATGGAATTCCTCCTGCTCCAAGAGGAGTACCTCAAATTGAAGTGACTTTTGATATCGATGCAAATGGTATTTTAAATGTTTCTGCTAAAGATAAAGGTACCGGAAAAGAACAAAATATTAGAATTGAAGCTTCTTCAGGATTAACTGAGGAGGAAATAAATAAAATGAAAGATGAGGCAAAAGCTAATGAGGAAACCGATAAAAAAGAGAGAGAGAAAGTTGATAAGCTTAATACTGCAGATGGATTAATCTTTCAAACTGAAAAGCAGCTTAAGGAGTTTTCTGATAAATTATCAGATACAAACAAAAAAGCCATTGAAGATTCTTTAGAGAAACTTAAGGCTGTTCATAAAGAACAAAAAATTGATGAGATTGATGGAGCAGTTGAAGCATTAAATAAATCATGGGAAGCTGCTAGTCAGGAGATTTATAAAGCAACACAAGAACAACAGGCTGCCAGTGGAGGATCTGAAGCTAAAGCTTCATCAAATTCTTCTGGAACTTCAGACAATAAAGGAAGTGATGATATCTCAGATGTTGATTTTGAAGAAGTAAAAGAAGAAAAAAAATAATCACAAACAAATATTATAACTAAAAGGACTATACATAATTTGTATAGTCCTTTTTTTTATTATAATTTTTAAAATCCATTTATAATTGACTCAAATTAAATCTTCAATAGAAATGAAAAACTTTTTTTTAATTTTATTCTCAATTATCTCATTCAAAATGAACTCACAAGACATTCTCCCTTTTAAAGAAATTGGTCCATATCCTGAGAAATTTTCTTCTAATAATGTTATTTCAAGAATGATCGAAGGACTTGGATTTAGGTATTATTGGGCAACAGAATCTCTTACAAGAAAAGACTTAAATCACAAACCTAGTCAAGATAGTAGATCTTCATTAGAAATCATCGAACATATTTACAGTCTCAGTAATTTTATTCTCTTCACTTTACAAAAAAAAGAATATGAATTGGATGTAAAAAAAATGAATTTTGATGAACTCAGAAGAAAAACCTTAAATAATTATAAAATTATTTATGAAATTCTAAAAAATGAAAAAGGGTTGTCAAAGCTTAAAATAAGAATAAGAAGAAATGACAAAGTTCAAACTTTTCCTTTCTGGAATATAATTAACGGACCAATTTCCGATTCTATATGGCATGTTGGACAAGTAGTTTCTCATAGAAGAGCTAGTGGAAACCCAATAAATCCTAAAGTAAATGTCTTTCTTGGAAAGATAATGGATTAATTTATTTTAAAAATTACAGTTACCAGGCGTTCGAGGAAAAGGAATTACATCCCTTATATTTTTCATGCCTGTAATAAATTGAACTAATCTTTCTAACCCAAGCCCAAATCCAGAGTGAACTACAGTCCCAAATCTTCTTGTATCTAGATACCAACTTAATTCTTCTTTTGAAATATTCATCTCATCCATTCTAGATGATAATTTATCTAATCTTTCCTCTCTCTGAGATCCACCAATTATTTCTCCAACTGAAGGGAATAAAACATCCATAGCTGCTACTGTTTTATCATCATCATTGCTTCTCATATAAAAAGCTTTTATTTTTTTTGGGTAATCACATACTATTACTGGATTTTTAAAATGTTTTTCAACTAAGTAACGTTCATGTTCTGACTGGAAATCTAGGCCCCACTCTTCAACTTTAAATTCAAATTTATTTTTTTTGTTAGGCTTAGAGTTTCTGAGAATATCAAATGCATCACTATAGGTTATCCGATCAAATTTTTTTTCAATAACTCTAGATAACCTCTCAACTAAAGGATATTCATTCCTTTGTATTTCTGGCAATGATTTTTCTTCATTTATTTCTAAATTTTCAAGAAAAATTAAGTCATCTCTGCAATTATCAAGAGCATAACTTATCACATATTTTAATAAATCCTCTGCCAGATCCATATTGTCATAAATATCATAAAATGCCATCTCTGGCTCAATCATCCAAAACTCTGCAAGATGTTTAGATGTGTTAGAGTTTTCAGCTCTGAATGTAGGACCAAAAGTATATACTTCAGAAAGAGCTAAAGCTCCTAATTCTGCATTTAGCTGACCAGAAACTGTTAAGTTGACCGGTTTAGAAAAAAAATCATTTTTATAATCAAAGTTTTTATCTCTAGGATCTAAGGATGTGACTTTAAACATCTCCCCTGCTCCTTCTGCATCCGATGATGTTATAATTGGTGTATGTATATTAAAAAAGCCCCTATCATTAAAAAATTTATGAATTGAAAATATAATTGAATGCCTAACTCTAAATATTGAGCTAAAGGTATTTGTTCTAGGTCTTAAATGCGCAACTTCTCTTAGAAATTCAAAGGAATGTTTTTTTGGTTGAATTGGATAATCTTCAGGATCTGATTTACCCAATAAACTTATCTGAGAAGCTGCTAATTCAAAATTTTGATTTTTTCCCTCACTTTTAACTAATTTCCCTTCTATAGAGACTGATGATCCAGTAGAAATTTCATCAATTAAAGAGATGTCAAAATTTTTCATCTCAATTACAACTTGAAGATTATTTATAGAAGAACCATCATTCACTGATAAAAAAGAAACATTTTTGCTCTGTCTTTTAGTTCTTATCCACCCCGAAATAAGAATTTCAGAATCAATTTTATCTTCAGTAATTAAAGAAATTTTTATTCTTTTTAACTCCATATGAAATAAGTGGTAAAAGAAGTATAATTTAATCTTATTTCAAAGAATAGAGTAATTATAATAAATTTGTCTTTTAAATTTTAGTAAATGCAAAAGTTAGAATTAAGACAAAATCAGTCTCAAAAACTTTCTCCTCAACAAATTCAGTTTATTAAGTTACTTCAATTATCTAGTTCAAATATTGATTCAGAAATTAAAAAAGAACTTGAAGAAAATCCAGCTCTTGAAGAAAATGAATCTAGCGAGAACTTTGAAATTCAAACTACTGATAAGTATAGTTACTACTCAAAACCTAGTCAAGAAGAAAATAATTTTTCAAAAGAATCAATGATTTCTAATGTCGAGTCATTTAGAGAAAATTTGATTTCTCAAATTAGTTTTCTTAAACTATCAAAAAATGAAAAAATTATTGCAAATCAAATAATTGGAACTTTGGATAATGACGGGTATTTAAGAAGAGATTTAGAGTCAATTATTGATGATCTAGCATTTTTAGAAAATATTGAATTTAAAATAATAGAAATAGAGAATGTTTTATTTAAAATTCAAAAATTAGAACCTTTAGGAATAGCAGCCAGAAATTTAGAAGAATGTTTAGTTATTCAGATTGATACAACAGAAGAATTAACTTCAGAAAAAAAACTAGCCAGAAGAATTATAAAAGAAAACTTTGAAGAATTTAAAAATAAACAATTTGATAAAATTTACAACTTTTATTCTGAAACCAAAGAAGAAATAAATAATGCATTTAATTATATTAAGTCTTTAAATCCAAAACCTGCTAGTGGTTTAGAGGACTCTAATGTTACTGAGTACCTAATTGCTGACTTTATAATTAAAAAAAATGATGATGATTATTTTGTTGATTTAGCTTATGGGAATAAACCATTAAGTATTAATAAAAGTTATTTGTCTTTATATGAAGATTTAAAAAAAAACAAAGAGGGCAACACAAAAGATTCATTAGATTTCATTAAAAGTAAGATTGAAAAAGCTCAGTGGTTTGTAGAAGCTTTACATCAGAGAAATAACACTTTACTTAAAACTATGAATACTATTCTATCAATTCAAAAAAAGTTTTTTGACGACGGGGATGAAAATGATTTAAAGCCCATGATTTTAAAAGATATATCAGAGATTATAGATATGGATATTTCTACTGTAAGTAGAATAGTGAAAAGTAAAAATGTACAAACTGATTTTGGGATTTTCCCATTAAGATATTTCTTTTCTGAGTCGACAATACAGAAAGGAGATAAATTAATAAGTAGTAAAGTTGTTAAAAACTATCTTTCTAATGTTATTAATCAAGAAGATAAAACATCTCCACTATCTGATGATCAACTTGTAAGAATATTAAATGAAAAGGGTTACCGAGTTGCTAGAAGAACTATCACAAAATATAGAGAGCAGTTGAATATCCCAATTGCAAGACTCAGAAAAGAATATTAAATTAAAACAATGAAAAAGTTATACCAACTTTGTTAATATTAGGATTGATGGACTCGTTGGTAGGTAAAGAATTTTTTCCAAAGAGATTTGAAAGGTGTTTTTTGTAATAGAAATTAAAATTGCCAACTCCTATTTGAAATGAAACAGCATATTTTAAATCATTAACTCCAAAATCTTTCTTTAACTTCGATTTAGCACTAAAATTATTTATTGTTTGCTTAAGCTTTGTTGAAGAATTTATTAGAGCTCCAATTTCTGCACCTAGACCGACAAAAAATCTACCTTTATCATAAGTTCCTGACCCAAAATAATATTTAAAATCAAGAGGAAGTGATAGATATGTACTTTTTAGAGAATTTTTTTCTGGTTTGTTTGAGAGAGAGTCTATAACTATACTTGTATTTCCTTCAATATCAACAACTTCTGAAAGTATAACATCATTTGAAAATGACAATTTATCAACTGAAATACCTAAACCAGGATTAAAAGAAAAATTATCACCAATGAAGAGTGGCTTAGAGTAATACATATCAATAGATCTAGACGGAAACACATCCGTTTTTAAAGAATGATTTTTAGTTTCCAAAAAAGTCATGCCTATGTCAATTTTTAAGTAACCAGGCAAATTTAAATTTGATTTTAAAGTATTAATATTTTCAGAATCTTGACTGAAGGCATTAAACTGAAAAAGAATTGAAATAATTATTAATAAATTTTTCATAAGTGAATTATGACGGCAAATATATGTGAATAAATTCTTAATGTAAATTATTAGAAATACTACTTATTATTAATTGTTAAATTTGCTGAAAATGGACTCGTAGCTTAACTGGATAGAGCACCTGGTTACGGCCCAGGAGGTTGGGGGTTCGACTCCCTCCGAGTTCACTCTAATTTTGATTTAATATTGATTGTAACTCAAAATATTTTTGTGAAGCCAATTCAATAGATTTATGAAAAGTTTTTTCAATTTCAATTTTTATGTTATTTGCAAAAACTGTTTCTTTTGAAAATGTCAAATAAAAATTAATTGGATCAATTCCTTTTTTATTACTTATTTCAATTACAGATATTTTTTCTAAGCCTCCAGGAGGAATTATACATATAACTGGATTATAATCTTCAGAGCCCTTATTATCTTCAATAGTACTTTCGGTAATATTGTCAAAGGTTATGCCTAATCTTAAATCTTCATTATTTTGTATGAAATAAGAGTTGTTCGGATAATCAATTTCTTCAGAAAAAAATTTTGAATTTTTAAAATTATCATAGTTTAAAGAAAAAATTTCATTTTTTAATTTATAATCTACTTGTTGAGGCATTCTCAAACTATTGCTATTTAATTTACTATCTTGACTATAAGCTCTATTAGAGGCTGAGCTTCTAGCTGACTCTGAGCCAATTTTTGAAGCACCACCACTATTTACATAGGCTGAAGTAGTTAAAGGTGGAGGAGCTCCAGTATTTCCACCTGAAACAACATCCTTAGCTTCATTAATTTTATTGTTTATTTTAAATTGATCAGATTCTTTTTTTGCTTCATATTTTGCAACATAATACAGAGGCTCATCAGATTTATTAATTAATTTAAAATGAATATTATAAACATTTTTTTTTGGAGTTACTTCTTTTTCTATTAAAGTATAAGAAATAGAAAAAAGCTCATTCTCAATAAAATCATTTTTGTTTTGAGAATATAATAAAATTAGTAGGTTAAATAAGACAATAAACATTACTACAATTCTATAAAGATTAAAAAAAAATTCAAAATCATCAATATTATACCTAATTAGGTATTTTTATTAATTTTAATTTTATATGAGAAAAAAAATCATACTCATTTTTATTTTATCCATTGGCTGCTCTAATTTAAAAGAAAAGAATAGTTATTATAATGATGAACTAATCCCTCTCAAAGGTGATAGTTTAAATGGGGGATTAACTCTTATAGATGGGTTTGAGGGAATAATAGTTACTGAAGGCGTAGGGCCTTCAAGACATATCGCAGTAAATTATAATGGAGATATTTATGTAAAGCTTAGAACAGCTACAGGGAGAAATGGAAATGTTGCCCTAAGAGATAATAATAGAGATGGAAAAGCAGATGAAATACAAAGATTTGGTGACTACCCTAATGATGGAAATTTTGGAACAGAAATGAAAATTAATGATGGCTATCTCTACTATAGCTCTGAATTAGTAATATATAGACAAAAACTTAAAGAAGGTTATTTAATTCCAGAGGGAAAGCCTGAAATAATTGTTGTAGATCCATATCCAATTCGATGGCATAATGCAAAATCTTTAGCTTTTGATAATGAAGATAATATTTATATAACATTTAGTGCTCCAACTAATACTTGTGAGGATTGGGACTCTAAACCAAATACTTATTCAACAGAAAATGTAAAGGGACAGTACCCATGTGAGCAGCTTGAAATTTTAGCAGGCATATGGAAATTTAACAAGAATAAATTAGGACAAAGCATGAAGGACGGAATAAGATATGCGACTGGAATTAGAAGCGTTGTTGGGCTAACATGGAACAATGAAACAAATAGTTTATTCGGAGTAAATCATGGAAGGGATTTTCTTCATAATCATGCTCCACAATATTATTCACCATGGGACAATGCTATTCTTCCTGCAGAAGAATTTATGAGAATAAATGAAGGAGATGACTTCGGCTGGCCTTATACATATTATGATCATTTTAGAAAAAAAAGAGTCATAGCACCTGAATATGGTGGTAATAGACAAAAATTTTCCACAGAATATAAAGATCCAATAATGGGTCTTCCAGCACACTGGGCTCCAAATGATTTATTATTTTATACTGGAAGCATGTTTCCTGATAGGTATAAGAATGGTGCATTTATAGCTTTTCATGGCTCTACTAATCGAGTTCCATACCCACAAGCAGGGTATGTTGTTGGTTTTATCCCATTTAAAAATGGTGTTCCCTCAGGGGAGTTAGAAATTTTTGCAGATGGATTCGCTGGGAAAGACGTCTTGGTAAGTATGGAAGATGCAACTTATAGGCCAATGGGTTTGGCTCAGGGTCCAGATGGTTCACTTTACATTTCTGAATCAAAAAAAGGAAAAATATGGAGGATAATTTTTACTGGAGATAAATTCTCTTTTGGAGAGAAGGAATTACAAAGTATGATAAAAAGAGAAGAAAGAAGCTACACTAAAATTCCTCACGAGGTTAATGATAAACTTGATTAACTATTTTTTCTCTGAATTCTTATAGCTTGTTATTATTTGTTCTACTATTTCAGGATTTAACAGAGTAGATGTATCTCCAAAATTATCAAATTCATTTGATGCTATCTTTCGTAAGATTCTTCTCATAATTTTTCCAGATCTAGTTTTAGGAAGTCCCGGAACAATCAAAATTTTATCAGGCTTTGCTATGGGTCCAATTTGATCTGATACAGTAGCTCTAATTTCATTGAAATAATCAAAATAATTATTAAAGTTATTAACAATTACAAATCCAAAAATACCCTGACCTTTTATTTCGTGTGGGAAACCAACTACTGCAGATTCAACTACATGAGAATTTTGATTTATTGCATCTTCTACTTCAGCAGTTCCAATTCTATGTCCAGACACATTAATTACATCATCAACTCTTCCTAAGATCCTATACATACCATTTTCATCTCTTTTTGCTCCATCACCAGTAAAATAATATCCTTTAAAAGTAGAAAAATATGTTTTTTTACATCTATTGTGGTCACCATAAGTAGTTCTTAAAATTGACGGCCAAGGAAATTTAATACATAAATTACCCTCTATATTATTCTCTTTAATTTCTTGTCCATTATTATCTAATAAGACTGGCTGAATACCTGGTAAAGGTAGAGTTGCGTAAGTTGGTTTACATTCAATTATATTAGGTAATGGAGATATCATAATTCCTCCAGTTTCAGTCTGCCACCAAGTGTCAACAATTGGACAAGATTTTTTTC
>JAYPDR010000018.1:0-21326 GCA_038125345.1 Marinoscillum sp.
AATTCCCCAATTATTAGAAGTAGAGGATGTCTGATAAATTCTATTTCCTGAAAAGTTAGAATTATATACAGTAATATGTTGTGTTGTAGTATTCTCGATATTTATATCATAAATTTCATTTCCTAATGCATTAGAGTTTTGGATTTCAAGTCCATTTCTATAGATATTATGAACTTTTGAATTTTTTAGAGTCGATTGCTGATACAAGGATACTCCATAATTAGATCCAGTTATTCTAGAATTCTCAACAGAAGAGTTTCCTAAGCGTAATAACCATTCCCCCCAACCATGATTATCACTTATTACTTTAACAAATTTAAATGTTGAATTATTGGCATTTATGTATCTCAAACCTGTGAAAGTAATCGAGTCACTCTCTGAACCTATAGCCTCTATTGAACCACTATCTTCAGTTTTTATATATGTTCCATACCCCATATTAAAGGTAACCCCCTGCCCAACTATAAGCTCACCTCTTACGTCGATATATCTCTCACTTCCAGAAAAATTTAAGACTACTCCATCTTCTAGCGTTAGTTTTCTGCCCGAGGACACAACAATTGACTTATCCAAGGTGTAGGGACTACAGTCTAGGGTCAAGACTACATCTTCTGACTCAATAACTTGGGGGATAGGGTCACACTCCTGACCAACTGAGGTAAATGTAAAAGCGTAAGATAATAAAACAACAAGTAGCAGTCTTATCATACCATATAGTTAAGTTCAACAAAAAATACCTTTTATAAAGATTATTTAATCTTTGTTTAAAAGTTATTTTATAAAATTAAATACCCAGTTTCCGTCTTTAATTCCGCCAGAGACAGTGAATGAAGTTGTGAGAGTCGACTCAGTCACTGAGATACTCATTACCACACCGTCACTTCTCTGCAGCTTATTCTTGTCTCCTCCCTGGAATGTCCATGAGCCAGAATTTGGCCACACCTCTGTGCCATTCTGCTCACTGTGGCCAGTAGAGTAGTTCCCACCATCTTTCGTGCCGCCAGAGATATTAAGAGTCATTGTAGTGAAGACGTCAACGATTGTTCCGTCTTTTGTTACTGAATTCGCATCTTTCACTTTCCAGCTCCCATTCAGAAGAGCAGCCTGCGCATCGAGTGGGTCCGTAGGGGTAGGAGTAACTCCACCTCCACCATCACCATCATCACCGCATGAGATAGAAAAAAGTGTTAGAAATGAAAAAATTAACAAAAAAGAGACATTTCGAATATTCATTAATTGTACAATTTAAAATGTTATAACTCTTAAAGATATGTCTTTTTATCCGAGGAAAATATAAAAAAATAGGAATTATGAATTCTACTATTTAATATTTCAATAACCAGCTCAGTTTCTCAGAAAGTCTTTGGGTAGGCATAAAGTTATCTTCAAGCTCTTTCCTGAAAGGAATTGGCGTATCTAATCCGCCCACTCTGACAACAGGCCCATCAAGGGAGTTGAAACAATTTTCAGTAACCCATGCAGAAATTTCGGCACCAATCCCTCCAGTCAAGCAGTCCTCGTGAACAATGATGAGTTTATTTGTTTTCTCAACAGACCGCCTCACTGTTTCCTTATCCCAGGGCTGGAGAGTTCTTAAATCAATAATGTCTGCAGTAACATTTTCAAAGTTTTTCATTGCGTCTAAAGACCAGTGCACGCCCATGCCATATGTTACTAGAGTAATATCATTACCCTCAGAAACTTTCTTGGCCTTACCAACTTCTGTGGTATAATAATCTTCAAATACCATCTCTTTATGAGATCTGTAGAGGGCCTTGTGCTCAAAGAAGAGGTAAGGGTTAGGGTCTTCAATTGCAGCGTTAAGAAGTCCTTTTGCGTCTGATGCGCACGATGGGTAGACTATCTTGAGCCCAGGGGTGTGAAAGAACCAGGCTTCGTTACTCTGTGAGTGGAACGGTCCAGCAGATACTCCCCCTCCTGTGGGCATCCTCACGACTACATCAGCATTCTGTGCCCACCTGTAGTGAATCTTGGCTAAGTTGTTAATAATCTGATTAAATCCACACGTAACAAAATCTGCGAATTGCATCTCTACTACAGACTTAATACCCTCAATAGATAACCCAAGAGCTGTACCTATAATAGCAGACTCACACAATGGAGTGTTTCTTACTCTGTCTCTTCCAAACTGATCAACAAATCCTTCAGTAACTTTAAAAACACCACCGTAGTCCGAAATGTCTTGGCCCATTATTACCATATCTTTGTATTTACTCATGCTCTGCCTCAGCCCATCAGATATAGCATCAACAAACCTCATCTCAGTTATAGATTTCTCCTTAGGGATAATAATTTTTTGATCGTATGGATAAAATACATCTGCAATCTCTTCACTAGTGTTTACAACAAATTCTGTCTGATCGAAAGACTCACCGACAGCAACATTAATCTCTGACTTGATATCTTCACGAATCTTATTCACCTGGTCTCTAGAGTAAATTTTATTATCAACTAAAAACTGTTCATAGTTCACAACAGGATCTTTCTTCTCCCAATACTCCATCACCTCTTTTGGGACATACTTCGTGCCAGAAGCCTCCTCATGACCTCTCATCCTGAAAGTAAAACATTCAATGAGCATAGGTCTTGGTTTTTTTCTTATCTGCTCAAGCTTCTTCGAAACAGTTTCATATACTTCAAGAATATTATTTCCATCTATCGATAACGACTCAATACCATACCCCTCACCTCTTATTGCGAGAGAGTCTCCTTTAAACTGTTCAGAATTAGGGGTAGAGAGACCATACCCATTATTTTCTATAATAAATAATACAGGAAGATCCCAGACCGCAGCAACATTTAAGGCTTCGTGAAAATCTCCCTCACTCGTTCCGCCATCACCTGTAAAAACTATTGTTGCCTTATTTTCTGCTCTCATCTTCTTTGCGAGAGCGATTCCATCAGCAATGCCTAGCTGTGGCCCTAAGTGTGAAATCATTCCAACTATGTTATGATCCTTTGATCCAAAGTGGAATGATCTGTCTCTCCCCTTAGTGAATCCATCAACCTTGCCCTGAAACTGATTGAATAACTGGACCATGGAGACGTCTCTACATGTGAATACTCCTAGATTCCTGTGCATAGGAAGGATATACTCAGAACTATCTGCAGCCATCGCAACACCTACAGAGGTTGCTTCCTGACCAATACCAGAGAACCACTTACTTATCCTATTCTGCCTTAAAAGTATAAGCATCTTCTCTTCAATGAGCCTAGGCTTTAGGATAGAGAGATAGAGTTCACGTAACGTATCTTCTTTAAAATTTTTACTTTGGAATAGCATAAAGATAAATGTCGAATACTGGAGATCCTTTCTCTCTACACATTCGTGTAAAGAAGTAGTTTAGTTTACTTGGTAAATATATAAAAATTTTAAAAGTTCTATAGTTTTTTGGAAATTAGGTTGTCGAGAGAAAACTTACCTGGTCCAACCATAAAAATAAGAGAGTAAGAGACTAAGAAGAGCAGACCTTTCTCCATCTTCGTGAAGGGGTCTTCTAAATGTACGTCAAATACTATTATTACAAAAGCATAAAGTATTGGGGTAATAAAGAGCCTTGTCCAAAGACCAAGAGAGACAAAAATTGGACAAATAAATTCGGCGAAGGCAACAAGTGCTAGAGAGATCTCTTCGTTGAAAAAAAGGTGAGTCCTTCCCCATATATCACCTTCGATAAGGCGAACGACTTTACCATATCCATGAGTCATAAGAGCACCACTCACGACAACACGAAAAAATAAAAGAGCCATATTTTGGTAATGGCTCTTTACTGAACATAAGAAAAACAAATTTTTCATATTATTTTTATTACGCACTAAATTGGGTTAATGTTCACTATTTAGATGACATTATTCTTCACATCTTGCTCTTACATTTAATTTTAATTTTAAATTTGCTCTAATGACAGATAATTCAATAAAAATTGGTCATGGGTATGACGTCCATAGACTGCAGGAAGGGAAGGATTTTTTTATTGGTGGAATTAAAATTGATCATCACAAAGGAGCTGTAGGTCACTCTGACGCAGACGTAGTCATACACGTGATATGTGACGCAATGCTTGGAGCGTTATCCCTAGGAGATATCGGCGCACACTTTCCAGATACTGATACTAAATACAAGGATATTGACAGCAAAATCCTTCTGAAGAAGACACATGATCTGGTTAGAGAGAATGGGTATAGGGTATCAAATGTTGATGTTACTATTCTCCTTGAGAAGCCAAAGCTAAGAGATCATATTGATAGTATGAGAGGCACTCTCGCAAAAATCATAGATATTCAAACTTCTCAATTATCTATCAAAGCCACAACAACTGAGGGTTTAGGCTTCATTGGGAGAGAGGAAGGTGTAGCAGCACACTGTGTCTGTCTTCTTAAAAACGATGCTTAAAATAATTAAAACATCTGACGGATCAGACACTATATATAACTCTGACCTTAACGAGACGTACCACTCTGTCCACGGGTCTGTTAGTGAGTCTGAGCATGTATATATACAAAATGGGTTAGGTTTTTTTTTAAAAAGAAATAACAAGAAGCATATTAACATTTTAGAGATAGGTTTTGGGACTGGCCTGAACTTACTACTCACTCACTCCTACCTACTCAAAAAAAAAAAATCTTGCTTCTATCATACTCTTGAGCCCTATCCCCTGCCAAATGAAATTATTAGTGAGCTGAATTATGTAGAAAAAGTAGACATTAGATCCAGAAAGCTATTTGAGTTTTCTCACTCCTGCCCACAAGAATCTGAGGTTGAGCTAGAAAAAAATATACTTCTTTTAAAATCATCTCAAACTCTTGAGGATATCGCTCTCTCAAGAGAGTACGATATTATCTATTTTGACGCATTTGCTCCAAGCAAGCAGCCTGAAATTTGGGGAGTGAGCAATCTTAAAAAATTATACGATTGCTTAGTCGATGGTGGTGCTCTAGTTACGTACTGCTCTAGTGGTCAGTTTAAGAGAGATGTCAAAGAAGTTGGTTACACTCTCGAAGTTCTCAATGGCCCAAAAGGAAAAAAAGAGATGGTGAGAGCAATCAAATAGGTTTCTACCATTCCCTATTATATAATTCTATTTTAGCAATCTCCTCTTCATCAAGTGTGTTCCCTAGACCGTGAACTGATGAAACACAGAAAAACCCGACAACTGGGTAAGAAGGATCTTCTAAGACATAGAGGTTGGTTGGCACATTTGAGAGTGATACAGCAAAAAGCTCGCTAAAACCACCTGGTCTATTAATCTGAAATGCAGTTTTATTTAAGAAGTCAAAAGCCTCAAGTGTGACAGAATGAATTTCCACATAGAGTGAATCTCCCTTACTGAAAGGTGAGAGGAAATTGTTATCATTATCAGATTCAAATTTTGTTACAGCCCTCCGTATTGGAGGAATGAAAGGGATGCCATCAATTACTGCTCCTTCTGATGACGCTCCAGCATCTATACAAGTAACTAAGTCCTGAAGACCAACTTGTAACTCACCATTTATAAAACTCTTAATCCAGTAGGCATCTCCAGCTCCCTCCCTCTCTCTTGACCAGAACTCAGCATAATATGAGCCCTCAGGCACCTGACCCCTCACAAAGTTTACACTATCAATAACTGATGTTCTATTTAGCTGAGATTCAGAGACTATTGTTTTTCCTTGGTAAGAAATTTCTAAATAAAATTCAGTTCCAACCTCACCAATTTTTGTCTGAGATGTGGTTGGAGTCCACACATATTCTCCATTTCCTAAGTCAGTAAAGAAAAATACATTTCCTGTTTCATCGTACACATTAACTGTGGCATTCAGGACAGGAACCGGGGCAGAGCTATCAAGATAATCTTGAGATTTTGTTAGTCTAATAACTTGGTCTTTTTCCATATCATTAATCCACGCATCAACAACAAGAATTGGATCGTTTGTTGGAAGATCAGGAGTTATAACATCTTCACAGGATAAGGTGGCAAAAACAAGAAGAAGTAAATTTCTTAATTTCATAACTTAAAATTGTAAGTAATTGATGGAACAAAAGATCCTATGATTGATAGTCTAGTAACTTCTCCAGGCACGTATGAGTCTGTCACTCTTCCCTGGCCCTGAGAAAAATAAATAGAGAAAGGATTCCTTCTATTATATACGTTATAAACACCGATTATTAGCGAGCTATCATTTCTTCTTTCTTTCCCATTTCTTTTGATTTTTTTACCATCTATAGTTACTGAGAAGTCCAGTCTGTGATAGTCAGGGATTCTAAATTGATGTCTGGCACTAGACGCATTGTGAGGGATAGCAAACCCTTGAATAACAAATTTAGAAGATGGGAAAGTTACAGGCGTCCCTGTGAGATATACAAAGTTTCCAGAAACCTGCACTCTATCATTTACCTTATATGTTGAAGTAACTTTGAAATTATGTGTCTGATCGTATCTGGTTGGGTACCAATCAAATTTATTTATCCCATCAATTTTAAGCTCTGACCTTCCTAAGGTATAACTGATCCATCCATTCAACCTACCCCTATTTTTTTTGAATAACACCTCAACACCATACGCCCTCCCAATACCAGTTAATAAATCTCCTTCAATATATTTATTGATGAGAAGATCTGCACCATCTATATAATCAATCTGATTCTGAAGATCTTTATAATACACCTCTAAACTTGCCTCGTACATATTACTTCTAAAATTTTGAAAATACCCAATGACGTATGAGTCTGCAATTTCAGGTTTTATATTATTTGTGCTTGGAGTCCACACATCAAGAGAGCTCGAGGCAGCAGTATTTGAGAGCAGGTGAATGTATTGATTCATTCTGTTATAGCTTGCTTTAAGAGATGATCTTCCTCCCAACAGTAAATTCATAGAAAGTCGAGGTTCGAGGCTAGAATAACTTTGTATTGTCTCTCCCTTGGATACAGAAAGTTCTGAAAGTAATGGTTTTCTCTCACCTTTAGATAGTGGGCTACCAAACTCATATTTATCTCCAGGTCCGTAGTATGAATAAACTGAATATCGTACTCCATATGAGAGTGTTAATGAGGAAATTTTTTGTTCGTTTCCAAGATAAAATGCGCCCTCAAAAGCAAACTTTTCGGGGAGGGTGATATCAGTAATTTCACCGTCACTCACACCAATAGCGTTAGCAGGTTCAAACCTATAATTAATAAATTCAGCACCAACAGACAGCTCATTAGAGGAGTTAATAAAGTATGTAAATTCTGGCTTAAAATTTAATGTCTCTACATTAGAGTCCCACTCAAATTTATTTCTATCATCACTACCAAAAGCAAGTTGATAATCATAGTTGCTGTAAATTGCAGTAAAGTTTGAGAAGAGTCTGTCATTAAATAAATGATTCCATCTTAAAGTCCCTGTCCTATTTCCCCAGTTAAATCCTTGACGAGCATCAAACTTAAAAATATCTCTACCAATATAACTAGATATATAAAACGTGTTATTATCGTTAAGTTCAAAATTTGCTTTCGCAGTAAGATCATAAAAATTTAATGCAGCACCATCATCAAAAAAATTAGAATTTTTTAAGAACGGTCTAGCAAGTATGTCAGCGTAAGATCTTCTGAGGGCAAGTATGAAGGATGACTTATCTTTTACTATAGGAGACTCAAGAGTCAGTCTACTAAATATAGTCCCTATCCCACCAGATAGCACTGGCTCCTTCTTATTTCCGTCTTTCATCCTTATATCAAGTATTGATGATACTCTACCACCGTATCGTGATGGAATTCCACCCTTATACAGCTTCAAGTCTTTGACAGCATCAGGATTAAATACAGAAAGAAATCCAAGCAGATGTGAAGAGTTATACACAGGAGCCTCATCCAGTAACACAAGATTTTGACCTACAGAGCCTCCTCTCACATTAAATCCAGATGCTCCCTCACCTACTGAGCTCACTCCCGGAAGAAGTTGTATAGCTTTTATTATATCATTTTCTCCTAGGAAAGTTGGAATCTCTGTCACTTTAGACATATCTAATTTAGCAGTACTCATCTCTATGCTAGAGATGTTATAGTCTTCAGCTACATCACTGACAACTACACTTTCTAGCTCAATATCTAAGCTTGAAAGCTCAATATCTATCTTTAAATTTTGTATGAGTTCAATATTTTTAGAAATAGATTCATAGCCTATATATCTAAAGTCTATGTCATAACTGCCCTTGTCTAAAGTAATAGAATAGAACCCATAAGGATTTGTTATTGTACCAGAGCTCAATTGATTTATATATATGGTAGCTCCAATTAAACTCTCTCCCGATTCTGCATCTCTCACATAACCATTAAGGGTAAATTTTTCTTGTGAGAAAATCGTAAGAGGAAAAAATAAAAGAATTAAAAACAACCGGAATATATTCATAAGCTCGGTTATAATACGAGAAATAATTTAAGGAGTTATGATAATTTAATATGAGATACAATTATTTTACCGTGTTCTCTAGAGTTCTCAATAAACCACTTATTAGTTTTTAGACCTCCGCAAATTACACCAGCAAGATATACTCCATCAATATTAGTCTGCATTGTCTCTGGATCATGAGTGGGTGTTTTATATTCATCTGACCCAAGAGTTATGCCAAGCTTCTCTAAGAATTTAAAGTCAGGCTGGTAGCCTGTCATTGCAAGCACAAAATCATTTTCAATAATTTTCTCTCCTTCAGGAGTAGACACATGAATAACGTCAGGCTCAATCTTAATAATATTAGAGTTAAAGTAAGATTTGATTGAACCCTCCTCAATTCTATTCTCAACATCAGGCTTAACCCAATACTTTACGCTATCACTTAGGCTATTCTCTCTAACAATCATAGTAACCTCTTTTGCACCCTTTCTGTACGTTTCTAGTGCGACGTCTACTGCAGAGTTTGCGGCACCAACAACAGCAACCCTCATGCCGAAATAGGGGTGAGGTTCATCATAGTAATGCTTCACCTTATCTAAATCTTCTCCGGGGACATTTAGGGAATAAGGAATATCATAAAATCCTGTTGATATAATAATTTTTTTAGCATTATATGCAGCTTTTGATGTCTGAATAAAGAAATTTTTTTCCTTAGATATTTCTGTCACTTCCTCGTAAAGATTAACCTTCAAATCCCAAGAACTCACCACCCTTCTGTAATATTCAAGAGCCTCTGATTTAGTAGGCTTAGAGTTATGTGAAATAAATGGGACCCCACCAATCTCCAGCTTGTCAGAGGTAGAAAAAAAAGTCATATTTTTTGGGTAATTGTATAATGAATTTACAAGGCATCCTCTATCAATGACAAGATAGCTAAGATTTTCTTTCTTAGCCTCTATAGCACAACTTATGCCAATTGGCCCTGCTCCAATAATACATATATCATAAACCATACTTATATTTTTAACACCTTGAAGTTAAGATCAAGAGGGTCAAGATTATTGTATAAATCACCAATTAGGGTTGCGCTATAAAAACTCATTACATTTTCTTTTCTTTCCTGAATAGAGTTACCAGGCCTAATAAAATTATTCAGGTTAGAGACTTGAGTCATTAGATTTTTATTTTTCTTTTTTAACGATGAAATAAATCTTTTCTCGATCTGGTAAAGTTTCTTCTCCATATTCTTTGAGGTTGCTAATACATGGGGCCCCATTGTAGTATCTACCTTTCCAAACTTTTCTGAGAGATCAGTGAGTATAGAAGAAATTTGTTCTATCTCACTAGAAAAGTTTTTCTTCTTATCTAAATGGACACCTAATACTTTATTTTCAATGAGATTTTTTTGTAGAAATAGATCTCTTGTCTCAAGGTTCAATTTGTAACATATTTTTTGAATTTTTGGAGTGAGCAGAAGAACAAAATCTCTGGGGACAAGTACTGGGTAGTCGATATTATAATGGTTAAAAAATTTTTTAAAACTTAACCAGTACAAAATTTCTGCGGGCCCACCTACATAACAAATATTAGGTAGTATTCTCTGCTGGTAGAGGCATCTAGTAATTACATTAGGGCTAAATGATTCTGGAGATGCAGCAATTTTATTCCTTATCTGATCCTCTGAGAAAGATAAATTTGTAGAGAGAACTTTATATTCTTTGTCCTTAACTATTCTCTCTCTTAACTGACTCTCTTGATAGAAAAAATTTATTTTTCTTACGTGAACATCTGAAGGATCTTTAGAAGAATTTTCAACAGTCTCAATAGAGTTATTTATAATATCATCTTCAATAATATCTTGTATACTTTCTTTAAGCACCTTAGAATTTGGATCAATTACAACAAGCCCAAAATCACCAAATATTGAGTCCATATATTTTCTGACAGCTTGAGATAATGATTCACTTGATCTGTACGCATCTCTAAAAATCTCAAGTACTGATGGTATCTTATTAAGAGTTTCTAAGAGAGAAGACGGGTCAAGATTACCAACTGGCCCCTTCGCATCTATATCCCAAGAGTGTGTCACTCCTTGAGTGTGAAATGATTGTATCTCCTCAAAGTCATGATCTTCTGAAGCCATCCAGTAGACTGGCACAAAATTATATTCAGGATATTTTTTAGATAAAGTATGAGCAAGCTTAATAGCCGATAAAATTTTGTAGATTACATACATAGGTCCAGTACAGATATTCAGCTGATGACCAGTTGTAATCGTGTAGGTGTTTTCTGAGAGTAAGCTTTTAATATTTTCATTGACCTTACCTCTAATCTTCAACTCACTGTATTGATTCAGAAGTTCACTTGAGAGAGCTTGTCTATTATATTTAGAGAAGTTGATATTAGATAGGGTTGATAAAATATTTTTCTCATTCGGGAAAAAAGATTCTTTATCGTGTTCTATAAATTCTAAGAACTTCTTAGAAAAATTTCCTGTTTCCTTAAATGTTAGTAATTCCTTCTTCATTCTTTCACTTTACCAATGAGATCATATTCTCGAGCCCCTGTGATCTGGACATCATAAAATTCTCCTATTCGTAAATGAGAGCTTTTCACTGGAATTATTACCTCATTATCAACTTCTGGTGAGTCATACTCTGTCCTACCAAAATAATTATTTTTATCTCCCCTATCAATAAGCACCTTGAGTGTTTTGCCAATTTTATTAGCATTGATCTCATGAGAAATTTTTTGTTGGAGCGACATAATTGAATTATACCTTTTTCTTTTCAAAGATTCTGACACGTCATCTTTGAATGTGTGCGAGTGAGTTCCTTCCTCATGTGAGTAAGTAAATACACCAAGTCTATCAAACCTATTTCTTGAGACAAAGTCATACATTTCATCGAAGTGTTGTTCTTGCTCACCAGGATGACCCACAATAAGTGTCGTTCTTATTGATATTTCTGGGTGAATATCTCTGATACTATGAATGAGCTCATCAGTCTTTTCTCTTGTTATTCCCCTTCTCATGAGTTTAAGAATTTCTGTTGATCCGTGCTGAAGAGGGATATCAAGGTAGTTACAAATATTGCTTCTCTCCTTAATTACTTTAATAATTTCAAGGGGGAAACCAGAGGGGTAAGCATAATGGAGTCTAACCCACTCAAGACCATCAATATCTGAGAGCCTCTTCAATAAATCAGGAAGTTTTCTTTCTCCATATAGATCAAGACCGTAGTATGTAGAGTCTTGGGCTATTACTATAATTTCTTTAACTCCATTCTTTACAAGATTTTTTGTTTCAAGGACTAGGTCCTCTATAGATTTAGATTTATGTTTTCCTCTCATTAATGGTATAGCACAGAAGGAACATGGCCTGTCACATCCCTCGGAAATTTTTAAGTAGGCATAGTGAGAGTCAGTAGTAATAACTCTCTCTCCAACAAGCTCATTCCTGTACTGAGCCTGAAAGTTTTTTAGTAGCTCAGGGAGATCCCTAGTCCCATAAAAACCATCTACCTCAGGGATGTCTTCTTCAAGACTTTGCTTATACCTCTCAGACAGACATCCAGTAACAAAGAGCTTTTTAATGTTTCCAATCTCTTTCTCTCGAGCATATGAGAGAATAGTGTCTATTGATTGCTGCTTTGCGTTATCAATAAAACCACATGTGTTGATAATAACAACATCCGGATTGATATCTTCTCTCTGATGATAGGCGTCTCTCTTATTACCCTTAAGCTGAGTAAGAAGAACCTCTGAATCTACAATATTTTTTGCACACCCAAGAGTTACTATATTAATTTTCTCTTTTGATTTTGTTTGCATGTAGCCCTCAATTAGAAAGTAAAATTAACGAATTAAATGGGCATTTGATAAGTTATTGAATTAACTATGTTACTCGCTTTTAATGATGTTAAATATTTTTCTTTTTCCTGTCTTATCTTGAACTACCTCCACAATGTATGTGCCATTATTGTATTTACTCATCTCGAGTGTAAGTTCTTGGTATGGAACGCTTCTCTGCTCAAGCACTCTACCGAGCTTATCTACAACTTGGATATGGTATATTCCTGATTGATCACCCCCATCAAACATTACCTTGTCATATGTTGGATTAGGGAAAGCAATAATATCTAGAAGTAAGTCATCTTCTATTCCAACAGCAATCACGTCAACAAGTAAAGGCTGATGGAATCCTTGAGTTAATTCAATGTTTTCATTTCCTATGCATGAAATTACTCCCTCTCCAATAGTCCAGCTAAGAATATAGTCGCTATTTGAAGTGGTATTTCCTGCAGTTGAAATTACCGATTGAGAGAATACAGATAATGATAAAATATTGAGTAATAATAACAGAATGAGTTTCATGTCTCTAATTTAATCATTAATCTATAAAGTTTAAAAAATTAATCCAAGAGAGCTCTCGAAACTAGTTGGATTGAAGCCAAGAACATCTCTTGCTTTGCTTAAATCAAATCCTGTTACCGGAGGTCTCTCTGCTTTCTGGTTGAGATCTTTTGTCTTTACATGATTAATAAGTGATTTATTAAAAGAGAAAAATTCAGCAATTCTCATGCCAATATCTAAATAGCTCATCTGCTCTTGGCCTGAGACGTGAAATACTCCTCTTGCTTTTTTTTCTGATGCAGAAATGCATGCCCTCGATAAGTCATCAACAAAAGTTGGCATCCTCACCTGATCTGAGACGAGGTTTACTTTTTTTCCTTGCTCTAGAGCACTCTTCACAAAAGTGACAATATTCATGTTTTTGTGTTTACCATAGACTAATATGGTGCGAAGAATTGAGTAACTGATATTACCTGAAGTTATAACCCTCTCACCTTCTAGCTTACTTTTTGCATAGAACCCTAGGGGTGTCGGAGAATCATCTTCAACATAAATACCTGATTTTTTCTTCCCATCAAATATATAGTCAGTAGAAATATGGGTGAGGTGAGTACTATGAGCTTTGCACGCATCAACTAAATTATGAACTCCATTGACATTTGTTTCCCAACACATATCTTTCTCATCCTCACACAGGTCTACATTAGCCATAGCTGCTGAATTTATAACAGCATCTGGCTTCTCGCTATTAAAGAAAGAGTCTACCTCCTCTTTTTTTGTGATATCTAACTTTATATTTGCTAATCCCTCTAGCTTTCTTGAAGATAAAAAAATCTTATGATCTGAATTTTCAAGAAGAGAGAAGAGTGAGTTCCCAACTAAACCATTTACTCCAGTGATTAGTATCTTCATTACTCTGGGTAAGTATATCCGTAATTTTTAGAGATTTTATCTTTACTTACTCTCTCAACCTTGAAAGTCATTGGTACATCTTCAACCGGCTTATCTGCAGGACCGGTCTTCACTGCCGCAATTTTATCAATGACATCTAGTCCCTCAACCACTCTGCCAAATACAGTGTATGCACCATCAAGGTGAGGAACTCCACCTACTGTGGTATAAGCTTTTAAAATTTCTTCTGAAATATTTTTCTTTATTTGAATGCCATACTTTTCCTCACAAATACTACTTAGTGAGACAGCTAGTCTTTGTGTCTCCTGAGGATCATTTTGTGCATCAATAAATTTTTGTCTCATGTCAACATATTCATCCTCTTGCAGTAATCTTCTCACCCCACCATAGAGAGCATTAATATCTAATGTTAACTCTTCCTCTGTATATACTTTACCTTGGACTATATAGAATTGACAACCACTAGATTCTTTCTCTGGGTTAACATTATCTCCCATCCTTGCCGCTGCGATCTCACCCTTCCTGTGAAAAAGTCTATCATTAAACTCTGCAGGTATCGTGTAGTCTACAACATCATCGTCATTAATTAAGTTGACATCACCACCCTGAATCATAAAATTTTCTATCACTCTGTGGAAAATAGTCGAATCAAATTTTCCTGACTCACTTAATTCAATAAAATTTTTTTTATGGAGAGGAGTCTCATCATATAGTATTGCTTTCATATCACCGTAAGGAGTTGAAATAGTTATTAGCACGTCTTTATTCATAGCACAAGATTGAATTATTAATAGTATAGCAAAAAATAATTTTTTCATAATTTAAGTTTTTACCTTCTTGAAAAGATCTGAAATTTTTATAGACAAATCTAAAAATAAAATTTTAGGGTTAGCATTCCTGTCCAAATATCTGATTGTCTCATCAACATATAAAACAATATTTTCAAAATCATCAGACTCTAGGGTTACTCTAAATTTTGATATAAATGACATCTCTTCCTCAGATATCCGAGATAAAGACTCATCAATACGTGAGACTAGAGCTTCTCTCATAAGCTTTAAGGAGTATATTAAGAAGGCTCTTTTCTTAATTTTGGATAGGGAATTGAACCAATCTACCAAAGAATTAATCTCAACAAAATTTTGAGAGTAGCATCCTCTCATCCACAGCTTAAATTGTTCAAGATTTCTAGTGTCTGACGCTTGAAGATACTTTTGAGCTTTATTTAAGTCACTATCTGAAAGATAAATAGCCTGATTAATATCATCCTCTGACAAATCTTGACTCGATGAAAGATATTTTTTCATGTCCTCATCTAAAAAGTTTTTTACTTTAAAAGTCTGTACTCTAGATCTAATAGTAGAAATAAGTTTTTGGTGATTATTTGTTACTAGAAAAAATAACGTGTCTCCTGGTGGCTCTTCCAGTATTTTAAGGAAAGCATTTGAGGTACTTAAATGAAGAAATTCTGGAAGCCAGATAAGAGTAATTTTAAATTTAGACTCAAACGGCTTGAGGGTAAGCTTTCTCATTAGGTTTCTTACCTCATCTTTAGAGATATTTGGCTGCTTATTTTCAAAGCCATAAATTTCAAACCAGTCTTCTACACTAAGGTAAGGAGACTCTATAACCGAACTTCTCCAGCTCTCAACAAACTTATCACTTATTACCTCTTTAGAGATCTTAGTGGTTGGGGCAACTGGAAAAACAAAATTTAGATCTGGATGAATTAATTTATCCATCTTAGAGCATGAATGACAATCCCCACATGAGTCATTACTTGATCTTTTCTCGCAGTTAATATAAGAGCTGAATGCTAGAGCAAGAGATAGATTCGCTGACCCCTGCTGGCCAATAAATAAGAGCGCATGGTGAATAGTGTTATTTTTAAAAGACTGAATAAGTCTCTCTTTCTCATCATATAGTCCTGGAATATCTGAAAATCTCATGTTTATGCTTGAGCAAGTATAAAAAAAAAGTCTTCAAAGATTTGAAGACTTTTCGTATTTGTGTAATTAGATGCTATTTTTCTTTAGTTTCTTCAGATGAAGAATCATCACTTGCCTCAGCAGAAGGAGCAGTAGACTCCTCCGTTGATGTTACATCGGCAACTTCTTCAGCTACGGGTTGACTGTACACTTTCTCTTCCGAAACAGGAACATTCTCTGCTACAACCTCTTGTGTTTGATCTACAGCTTCTGGAGTTTCTTGCTCTATTTGAGCAGTAACTTCGGCAGTAGGAGCTTCCTCCTTAACCTCAGCAACTGAAGCTGCTGGTTTAGTAACAGGCTGCTTCGCTTTATATTTTTGGTTAAATTTCTCAACTCTACCTGCAGTATCAACAAATATCTTTTTACCCGTATAAAATGGGTGGCTTGCTGAGCTAACTTCGATTTTAATAACAGGGTACTCATTACCATCTTCCCATTTAATTTTTTCATCTGAAGTCATAGTTGACCTAGTTAAAAATTTAAAGTCACTCTGAACGTCTTGGAAGACGACTTGCTTGTATTCTGGGTGAATATCTTTTCTCATTATAATTTCTTTTTAAAGTAAAAGGTTCGCAAAGCTATAAAATTGTTGTTTTATTACAAAAAATGAGTGAAATATTATTCTTAATTTAGCTCAATGAATACCTACCTAAGAATTCTATCAAATGCCCGTCCTTTTGGTAAAATTTTACCTCTTTACTTCATTTTAACTACTTTTTATATACTATTTAGTATGATAAATTACTCGGTACTAGTTCCTCTGCTGGAAGTTCTATTTAATCAAGTAAACATTGAAGAACTCAAAAATATTGGTCAAATTCAAGGTTTTAGTTTTTCTATCTCCTCTATAAAAAATCTTTTCTACTCATACTTTAATGAAATAATTATAGAAAGAGGAAGGCAACAGGCATTAGAATTTGTTTGTGTTATCTTATTAACCTCCGTTTTTTTAGCAAATTTATTTAGATACTTATCTGCAATAATAGTTGCAAGGGTGAGAGTGCGTGTAGTAACGAATTTAAGAAACTTACTCTATCAGAAAATTATCAAGTTCAAAATTGGTTTTTTCACTGAGAAAAAGAAGGGAGATTTGATTTCAAGACTTACAACTGATATACAGCAAATTGAAAATTCAGTCATCAACTCAGTAACAGTTTTATTTAAAGAACCTGCATTTATTCTAGGACTATTCTTTATACTAAGCACAGTATCTCCAACCCTCACCTTTTACACACTTATACTTGTCCCTGTCTCAGGATATCTTATATCATATGTGGCAAGGCACCTAAAAGTAAAAGCTGCATTCAGTCAGACTGCTCTAGGAAAAATAAATAATATTATCAATGAGACTTTAGATGGAATGAGAATAATAAAATTATTTACTGCAAATAATTTCATGAGAGAGAGGTTTGAGAGAGAAGTTGAAGATTATGGAAAACAAAACTTATCAATGTATAAGCGATTTGAGCTCTCTAACCCTATAACTGAATTTCTTGGAGTTGCTACAGTTGCCCTACTGCTCCTTGTAGGAGGAGATATGGTTTTAGGTATTGACTCGGAGATAAGCGCATCTGAGTTTATAGCTTTTATAATTATTTTCTCTCAGGTTCTACCTCCAGCCAAAGCCCTTACATCTGCTTTCAACTCCGTGCAGAGAGGTCTAGCTTCTGCAGATAGAGTATATGAGTACATTGATCAAGAGGAAATTAGAGAGGATGAAAATGGTCTTGAAGAACTAAAAAGTCTTGAAAAGTATATCTCTTTTAAGAATGTAGTTTTTGCCTACGAGAATGAAGATATTATAAAAAACATATCTTTTGAAATTAAGAAGGGAGAGAAAGTTGCTATAGTTGGATCATCTGGAAGCGGTAAATCTACTATTATAGACTTACTTTCTAAATTTTATTTTGTCAAATCAGGATCAATTTTAATTGATGATAAAAATATTGAATCAATTAACACAAAAGATCTTAGAGAGCTTATTGGGATAGTTACTCAGGAGTCTCTGTTATTTCATGACTCAATTAGAAATAATATAACTTTCGGAAGTAATTCTATTGATGAGAAGAGGATGAAAAAAGCAGCAAAAATTGCTAACGCTTCCTCATTCATTGAAAGACTTGAGGAAGGGTATGAAACTGTAATTGGAGAGAGAGGTTTAAAGTTATCTGGAGGCCAGAGACAGAGATTGTGTATAGCAAGAGCTATTTATAAGGACCCGCCTATTCTAATTTTTGATGAGGCAACATCATCTCTTGACTCTAAGTCAGAGGTATCTGTTCAGCAAGCAGTAGAGAAAGTAATGGATAATAGGACATCAATAATAATTGCTCATAGACTAAGTACTATTAAAAATGTTGACAAGATTATAGTGCTAGAAGAAGGGAAAATAGTTGAGGCAGGTAGTCATAATGAGTTAATCCAAAAAGAAAATTTTTATTCTAAAATGATCAAAATGCAAAACTTTAATAAATGAAAAAAATAAAAAGCGAGTTACTTGAGGCCTATGATTTATTAAAAATCTTTATTGATGATGAACAAAATCTTAAAAAAATTGAAGAAGCTGCCAGAGAAATAAAGTTAGCTATTGCACGTGGTGGAAAAGTGATCTCTTGCGGAAACGGGGGATCTATGAGTGATGCTATGCACTTTGCTGAGGAACTTACTGGAAAATTTAGAGATGAGAGAAAATCATTACCTGCCATTGCAATTTCTGACCCATCTCATATTACATGTGTTGGAAATGATTTTGGGTTTGAGTTTATCTTCTCTAGATATATCGAAAGTATAGGAAAAAATGAGGATATCCTTTTAGCAATAAGTACTAGTGGAAACTCAAAAAATATAATTAATGCAGTACACGCTTCTAAAAAGAAAGGCATGAAAATCATTTCTCTCACAGGTAATGACGGCGGTGAACTCGGAAAAATTTCTGATATTGAAATAAGGGTTCCTCACTTTGGATATTCAGATAGAATTCAAGAGATTCACATAAAGATAATTCACATTCTTATCTTACTTATAGAACAATAAAATGAATAAACTCCATTTAATTTTAACTCTCATCTTAATTAGTTGTGATATGAATAATATACTAAGAGAACCTAAAGCAGAAAAAATAAATAAAGTATTAACTATCCATGGTGATGAAAGGGTAGATGAGTACTACTGGATGAATCAGAGAGATGATGAAAAAGTCATAAAATATCTTAATGATGAAAACTCTTACAGAGACGAGTACATGAAAGATTATAAAGGCTTAGAGGAAGAACTATTTACAGAAATCAAGTCAAGAATTAAGGAAGATGACAGCTCTGTGCCATACCTAGATAAAGGCTATTACTACTACACAAGATACGAGAAGGATAAACAGTATCCTATCTACTGTAGGAAAAAAGACAACTTGAGTGCGAAAGAAGAAATACTCATTGATGCTAATGAGATGTCTAAAGAATATGAATATTTTCGTGTTGGAGATATTGAAATAAGTCCTGACAATAAAATAATGGCGTACAGTATTGATACTTTAAGTAGAAGACTCTACTCAATATATTTCATGGATCTTGAATCGAGAAAAATTATAGATAAAAAAATTATTAATACCTCTGGTTCAATAACCTGGGCAAATGATAATGAAACTATTTTCTATGACTTAAAGGATACTCAGACCCTACGGACAGAGAAAGTGATGAGACATAATTTAAATTCTAATTCTCCAGACGATGAAATATTTTTTGAGGAAGATGAAACTTTTAGTGTGTTTTCTTTTAAAACAAAAACTGATAAATTTTTAGTAATCGGATCTAGTGCTACACTCTCTCAGGAGTATAGATATCTTGACGCAAATAATCCAAATGGGGAGTTTAAATTATTTCAAGAGAGAGTAAAAGGATTAGAATACTCAATTGATCATTTCGAAGGAAAGTGGTATATAAGAACTAATAAAGATAATTCCACAAACTTCAAGTTAATGGTTACAAGTGAATTAGAGACAAACTCATCATCTTGGAAAGATTTTATTCCACACAGAGAGAATACCTTATTAGAAGATATCGAAGTGTTTAACGATCACCTAGTCGTTACTGAGAGAGAAGATGGACTCAGAAGAATTTTAATTAGATCATGGGATAATAGTAAGAGACATTACATAGAATTCGAAGATGAAGCTTACTCCTTATACCCAAGTACTAACGTTGAAATTAACACGGACTTACTGAGATACAGTTACTCTTCGATGACTACTCCTAACTCAGTAGTTGAGTATGACATGAACACAAAACAAAAGACTGTACTTAAAGAGACTGAAGTGCTTGGTGGAAATTTTAATAAAAATAACTACGAAAGTAAGCGAGTATGGGCACCAGCTAGAGATGGGAAAAAAGTTCCTATATCTCTAGTATACAGAAAGGATATGTTTAAAAATGGTCAAAATCCTCTTCTTCTTTACGGGTACGGTTCATATGGAATAACAAATAATGCAAGCTTTAGCTCTGTTAGACTCAGTTTACTTGATAGGGGATTTGTATATGCTATTGCTCATATAAGAGGGAGCCAGTACTTAGGCAGAGGATGGTACGACGACGGAAAAATGTTTAAGAAAAAAAATACATTTTATGATTTTATTGATAGTGGAGAGTTCTTAATAAACGAAGGGTTTGCAAACAAAGAAAAATTATTTGCCATGGGAGGTAGTGCCGGTGGCCTTCTGATGGGAGCAGTAGCTAACATGGCCCCTAATCTTTTTAGAGGAATTGTAGCTGGTGTACCTTTTGTAGATGTAGTAACCACTATGCTTGATGAAGATATTCCCTTGACGACATTTGAGTTTGATGAATGGGGAAATCCTGAAAATAAAGATTCTTATGATTATATGCTTTCATACTCTCCATATGATCAAGTTGAAAGAAAAGATTACCCAGCAATTTTCATTACTACTGGTTACCATGATTCACAAGTACAATACTTTGAGCCCGCAAAGTGGATTGCGAGACTAAGAGACAGGAGGACAAACAAGGAGCCTCTGCTTATGTACTGCAACATGGATGCTGGTCATGGAGGAGCTTCAGGAAGATTTGAGGCTTATAAAGAGACTGCGATGGAATATGCTTTTTTCCTCTCTCTCCTAGACAATAAAAATGATTAAGAGTCTATATTATTTTTTTATAATTTTTTCATTTTTTTCTTGTAAGGATAATTCCAGACCTAACATTATTTTTATCATGTCAGATGACCATGCCTATCAGGCTGTAAGTGCTTATGGTCATAAATTAAATAATACCCCTAATATTGATAGAATAGCCAAAGAAGGTGCAATATTTAGGAGAGGTTTTGTCACAAACTCTATCTGCGCACCAAGTAGAGCAGTTGTGCTTACTGGAAAACATAGTTTTGTGAATGGAAAAGTTGACAATGTTCAACCATTTGATTGGAATCAGCAAAATGTCGCAAAAATTCTTCAGGGAGAAGGATATGAAACGGCACTCGTTGGTAAAATCCATCTAAGGGGTAATCCACAAGGATTTGATTTCTGGTCTGTACTTCCTGGACAAGGGCATTACTATAATCCCGTTTTCATTGAGAATGGAGACACAATTCAAGTAGAAGGTCACGTGACGCCAATAACTACAAGAAAAAGTTTAAACTTGGTCTCTAATACTCGCTATTTCTTGATTATTTGGAGATCTCCCATTATTAATTG
>JAYPDR010000019.1:0-8762 GCA_038125345.1 Marinoscillum sp.
TGGAACAATTGTCGCTATAGGAGCACCTTATAATGATAGTAATGGTGATAAATCTTGTTGAGGAGAGATTAAAAAAAATAAATATGAGCAAAAAGAAAGCTGAAATGATTCTTGATGCTTTAAACAACAATGAATTACAGTATATTCAACAACTAAAAAGACAACCTACAAAAAAAACTGACAAAACTAAACCTGACTGGTAGTGGAAAATGCTATAAAAAATACTGATTTTAATTTTCAAAATTTATTACATAAATATACTGGGAAGGTTAGAGATGTTTATCATTTTGAAAATAAGTTAGTAATGGTTGTGACAGATAGGATTAGCGCTTTCGATGTAGTTCTTCCTAGACCAATACCATTTAAAGGTCAAATATTAAATCAAATTGCTGAAAAATTTTTATCTATGACAGAAGATATAGTTTCTAATTGGATTGATTCTGTCCCAGACCCAAATGTAACTATTGGTAAAAAATGCATAACATTTCCTATAGAAATGGTTATTAGAGGATATTTATCTGGGCACGCATGGAGAAAGTACAAAGAAGGGAATAGAATAATTTGTGGGGTTGAAATGCCTGATGGAATGAGAGAAAATGATAAATTTCCCGAACCAATTATTACTCCAAGCACAAAAGCATCTGTTGGACATGATGTAGATATTTCTAGGGAAGAAATAATTTCTAAAGGTTTAGTCTCAAGGAAAGAATATGAAGAACTTGAAGAAATTACAAGAAATCTATTTCAGAGAGGATCAAAATATGCTAAAACAAAAAATTTACTGTTAGTAGATACGAAATATGAATTTGGGAAATACCAAGGTAAGATCATTTTAATAGATGAAATTCATACACCTGACTCATCAAGATACTTTTACTCTAAAACATATAACAAATTACAAGAGGAAAATATGCCTCAAAGACAACTTTCAAAAGAATTTGTTAGAGAGTGGTTAATGGATAATGGGTTTCAAGGAAAAGAAAACCAAAATATTCCTGAGATGTCAAATGAAATCGTTAATTCTATTTCTGAGAGATATATTGAGTTATATGAAAACTTGATAGGTGAAAAATTTAAGAAAAGAAATACTGAAAATATTTTGAATGATATAGAATCGAATATTAAAATTGCATTATGAAATACGAAATAGAAAAAAACGATTTGTACTATATTATAACTCCTAAAGAAGAAAAAATTGATTCTGTGTTAGCCCCTTCATTGAAAGCTGATCTTATAACATATGAGGTAGAAGGAGCAAAAAATTTAATACTTGATCTTAAAAATGTAAAATTTATGGATTCTTCTGGTCTGAGTGCAATGCTTGTTGGTAATAGGACCTTTAAAGATAGAAATTCGTCATTTATCATATGTAACATAAGTAGTCACATTGAAAAAATTTTAAAAATATCTAAACTTGATACTGTACTAGAGTTAATCCCAACTCTACAGGAATCAATTGACGCAATTCAGCTTAATGAGATTGAAAAAGGAATGAATTAAGGTTATGCAATGAATAACTTTAGCGTTTCTGAAAACAAAAAACTTCATAATATATTTTTGATATTATCTGGGTTGTTTATAACCAATGCTATTCTAGCTGAAATATTAGGAACTAAAATTTTCGATATTTTTATATTTAAAAATTTTAGCCTCTCAGTTGGTGTTCTCATTTGGCCAGTTGTTTTTATTACTACTGATATAATTAATGAATATTTTGGACAAAAAGGAGTAAAGAAAATTAGTTATTTTACAATTCTATTAATTCTTTATGGATTTGTTATAATTTATTTATCTACAAAATTATCACCAAACACATACTGGGAAGAAGTAAATAAATTTGATAATTCAGGAAATAGTTTTGATATTAATTATGCCTATAATACTATCTTCTTACAGAGCACAGGAATTATAGTTGGATCAGTAATTGCTTTTTTAATTGCTCAGCTACTTGATGTAAGTGTATTCCAAAAAATAAAAAGAATTACAAAAGGAAGATTTATCTGGCTCAGAGCTACTGGATCAACACTCATTTCTCAATTCATAGATAGTTTCGTTGTATTACTCATAGCGTTTTACTACCTGGCCCCTTATGGTAAGGAGTGGTCCTTGGAACAAGTTTTAAATGTAGGTTCAGATAATTACTTGTTTAAATTTATTATTGCTATAACTGTAACACCATTAATATATCTGGCTCATTTTATTATAGACTCCTACCTTGGGAAAGATCTAGCTGATAAAGCAAAAGAATCTGCCTTAAATTAAAAATAATTAATTTCTATATTTGTAATATGAAAACAACTTTTAGAGTATTTTATAAGCTTCTAATCTTTATTTTATTATTTTTTCTTCTAGGAACTTTATTTGTTTACATAGAAACTGTTGCAATTGAAGAAAATATTGAGACGGTTATGGATGAGTCTGGAATTCTACAAAAGAGATATGAAAAAAGTATTATTCCAGTTGTAGCCTCAACAATTATTTCATTTATTTTTATTTTTCAAACCCCCTGGTTCAAAAGAAAAAGTGTCTAATTATTTTTTATTTGATTTAATATAATACCAGTTGATACTGACACATTTAAGGATTCAGCCTCACCAATTTTTTTTATAGATATCCAATTATTAATAAATGGCATTAACTTTTTATTTATTCCATTTGACTCATTTCCAAATAAAATAACTCCATCAAATTGCTCACTATTTGTTATAGAATTATTTCCATGAGAAGAAGTCCCCCAAACTTTCAAGTTATTTTCAGAAAAAAATTTAACCAAGTCTATATAAAAAACATTTACCCTTGTAAAAGATCCCATACTTGATTGTATTACTTTTGGATTATATAAATCTACTGTATCTGTAGAGCAGATAATGTTTTTAATACCAAACCAATCTGCATTTCTAATTATTGTCCCTAAATTTCCAGGATCACTAATAGAATCTAATGCTAGAGTAATTCCATTTAACTTACTTTTATCGAATTTATTCTTTACTAACTTGACAACCACGAGCCCTGCCTCATTATTTTTTAATGTACTAAGTTTTTTTATCTCATGAGGTGGTAACACATAGACGTATTTATGTTTAAATTTTTCTTTGTATTCAGCATAAACTTTATCTGAAATCACAATGCACTCTACTAAATATTTCGATTTTAATACCTCTAATATTCCTTTTATACCTTCAACTAAAAAAAGATTTGATTCTTCTCTTGCCTTCTTATTTTTAAGTGATTTAATTAGTTTAAATTTTGATTTAGAAATCATATCTTCAATTTAAAATAAATTTAGTCATATTGTTTGAATACTTAGAAGGGATAGACAAAGAGATAACTGTTTTTTTAAATAATCTATCTCATGAAAATATAAACATATTTATGATATTACTCAGTAATAAATATGTATGGATACCCCTATATTTATTTTTAATTTTTTGGTTGTGGAAATTTGATAAAAAAAATTTTGGTTTAAACTTCATTATCTGTGTAGCTACTGTAATTATCGCTGATTTTATAACTAGCTCGCTCATGAAACCATTTTTTGAGAGATTAAGGCCATGTCAAGATAGTAATTTAGTAGAGCTTATAAATATAGTATCAGGATGTGGAAAAAAATTTAGTTTTGCTTCCTCACATGCTTCGACTACATTTTCACTTTCTTCAATATTTTATTTGATCTCTAAAAAGAAAATTAAAATACTTTTTCTTTGGAGCTTATTAATTGGATATAGTAGAATATATCTTGGGGTTCATTTCTTTCTGGATGTAATTACTGGATTTGGCGTTGGATTATTAACTTCGCTTATTATATTTTACACATATAAAAAAATTATTTAATTGCGTTTTTTATTTTTAATAACTTTATTTCTCTCTCAATCTTGTATAAATGAAACAAAGAAATTACCTATTTATGGTCGGTCAGAAATTATACCTAAAAAGGTTAATGGGAAAATAATAAATGATACTCTATACCATAAGATAAAAGATTTTAGTTTTTATAATCAAGATAGTTTGCTTGTAACAAACAATACTTTTAAAAACTCGATTTATATAACTGATTTCTTTTTTACTTCTTGCCCAACAATCTGCCCTATTATGAAAAGTAATCTATTAAAAGTTTATGATTCTTTTAAAAACAATAATAAGGTAAAGTTTTTATCACATACAATTAATCCAGAATTTGATACTATAGAAATTCTAAATAAATATTCTGAAAAATTAGGTGTTAAATCTTCAATTTGGCATTTCGTAACTGGAGAATACTCAACTTTATATGATTTAGCTCAAACAAGCTATATGGTTTCTGCTTTAAAAGATGAAAATGAACCAGGTGGATTTCTTCACAGTGGAACGTTTTTATTAATCGATACAAACAGACATATTAGAGGAATATATGATGGAACAAATGATCTTGAAATCAATAGACTCATTCAAGATGTAAATATTCTTTTTAATTCTATCTCTGAATAGCTTTTTGAATATATTTTCCTAGAATATCAAATTCTATATTAACGATATCCCCTATTTTCAAAAATTTAAAATTTGTGTTTTCGAATGTATGAGGAATAATTGCAACGGAGAAAGAATCAGGGGTAACATCAAAACAAGTTAAACTAACACCATTGACACATATGCTCCCTTTTTCAATTACATAATTTGAAAATTTTTCAAGGATGCTAAATGTAAAAACCCATGAATTCTCATTATCTATTTTATTTATACATTTAGTAGTGCAGTCAACATGTCCCTGAACTATATGTCCATCTAATCTTCCATTTACTTTTAAACTTCTTTCTAGATTAAGAATAGAACCTACTATGATATTAGAAAAACTTGATTTTTGGAGAGTCTCATTAACTAATGTAACTGAATGAGATAAAGTATCAGAATGTGTTATTGTAAGACACACTCCATTATGGCATAAACTCTCATCAACTCTCAAATATCTACTAATTGGACTTTTGACAATAATATTGATATTCTTTCCTTTTTTGTCGAGAGCTTTTACAATTCCAGTAGATTCAATTATACCTGTAAACATTTTTTTTATATTATTGCTAAACAAAAATAGAAGTTAAATCTGTGACTAAAAATAAATTCATGAAAGATAAAATAATTGAATGCAGTAAAACAAAAATTAGTATGAGCGAAATGGTTCTTCCTAATCATACGAATAATTTAAATACATTATTTGGAGGAAAACTAATGTATTGGATGGACATGGCTGCTGGTATATGTGTCTACAAAAACACAAAAAAAATGTCAGTGACGGCTTCTGTAGATAATATATCATTTAAATCACCAGTATTTAAGGGAGATATTGTAACGATAGATGCATTTATTACAAGAGTTTTTAATTCCTCAATGGAAATTTATCTTGAAGCAACAACTCAAAATAGAAAAACTGGAAAATCCATCATTAGCAATAATGCTTTTTTCACCTTTGTTACTCTGGATGATAAAGGAAAACCCATCAATTCTATAGATGTAGTGCCCAAAACAGAAGAAGAAAAAAAACTTTATGATGGTGCATTGAGAAGAAGACAACTAAGACTTATTTTAGCTGGAAAAATGAAGCCTAATGAGGCAGATGAGCTTAAATCAATTTTTAATTAAAAATTTCTTTTAATTTGTTATCTAAATTTATCCCTCTAAGCTGAGTATCTTTCGCTATAATTCTTCCATCTGGATCTAGCAAAAATGCACTAGGGATTTTATTAATACTATACAACACAGCTGCTTCAGACTGATAATAATTTAAATCAGATACATTTATCCATGGTAAATTATCCTGTTTAATTCCTTTAACCCAATCTTCTCTTTTCCTATCCAAAGAAACTTGAAAAACTTCAAATCCTTTATCTTTAAATTCATTATAATTTCTTATAATATTTGGATTTTCTTCTCTACAAGGTCTACACCATGCAGCCCAAAAATCTAACAAAACATATTTTCCTCTAAGAGAAGATAGAGAAACTGGATTTCCAGTTGTATCATTTAAAATAATTTCCGGAGCAATACTTCCAACTGAAACAGCTTTAATTTTTTTAAGATCACTTTCAAATTTTAGGAAATATGTGTTGTCTCTAAAATCAGTAAAATACTTATCATAAATTTTTTCCCAAAAAATTATATGCTCACTAATAGGAAGATAACTAGAGGATGATGTTAATAAAACACTGAGTGAATTCTCTGCTCCCTCTAGATAATTTTTTAATGCAAGCTCAAATTGATTTCTTTTAAATGAAACTTCTTCAGTTATGCTATTAATTTTTTGAATATTTTTTTCTTCATTTGCTTCAATAAATTCTCTATTTAATTCTCTAACCTCATTTCGGTAGATTGTAATAATTTTTCCGATTTCAGACAATATGTTAGTGTCAGGAGATCCTTCAATATCAACTTGAACCCCTGAATTTGAATCATTAATAATTAAATTTATATCACTCTTATCAGCAACAAGATCAACACTTGTTTTTCCAAGGATATCTAATCGATATAGAGAAGCTTCATTATTAAAGACAATAAATTCAATTTGATTATTTTCAAAATTTTTTGATTGAATTATTTCGATAGAGTAATCAGAATTTACTCTTTGTAATCTAACTTCACCAGAATTTTCATTGGAACGAATTTCTAAATTGATAGATATTTCTTTAGATCTATCGTATGAACTTGTACAAGAAAGAATTGTTGCTAAAATAAAAGACAAATAAATAAAATACTTCATGTAACAAAGAACGAAAAAAATAACTACTTTGTTAGTATATCATTCAATAAAGATTTTCCTTCCTTTCTTACAAGTTGTAATCCATTTAAATTCTTTCCTCCAGCAGTGGAAAGAAAATTTTGTCCACCACCTGATCCTTCAATATACTCAGATAGCTTTTTAATTAGAATTCTTGCATCTAAATTTTCATTTGTTAATTTCTTTGAAATATAAATGATAATAAATGGTTTATTGTCTGTTTCAATTGTTCCTAATAATATTAAATTACTAATCTGTTTATCAAGCTCAAAGGTTATTTGTTTTACAAATCCAACTTCTTCATCTTTAAAATGATGAATCAATAAATTAGAATTCCCTATCTTTTCTATATTTTCTAATAAATCATTTTTAATAGACATCTTTCTAATTACATCAAATTTGCTAATCTCTTTTTCTAAGGATTTATTTTTATCAATTAGCTTTTTTATTGATTCAAATACATCTTTAGTTTTTAATAATTCCTTAATTGAGGATAGCTCATCACTTTCTTTAATCATTAATTTATTATACTCTAAAGAAGTAACCGCCTCAATTCTTCTAACACCAGAAGAAATTGAGTTTTCAGAAATAATTTTAAATAAACCAATTTCAGATGTATTTTTCACATGAGTTCCTCCACATAATTCAATTGAAAAATCTTTGTCTATGATTACAACTCTTACTTTGTCACCATATTTTTCACCAAAAAGTGCAGTAGCACCCATATGTTTTGCCTTTTTTATGGGTACATCTTTAATGATCTCAACTGGAATATTTTCAAAAATTTTTTTATTAACAATATCACTAACCTCATTTAATTCATCATTAGAGATTTTAGAAAAATGAGAAAAATCAAATCTTAACACTTTATCATTTACTAGAGAGCCTTTCTGTGAAATATGAGAACCTAATACTTCTTTTAGAGCTGAATGAAGCAAGTGTGTTGCAGAGTGATTTTTAGTAATCAATTTTCTTCTTTCATCATCAATAAGAAGAGAAAATTTAATGTTTAATTTCTTAGGAAGCGAGCTAGTTAGATGAATAATTAAATCATTTTCTTTAAAAGTATCCTCAATATTTATTTTCTCATTATCATAAATTATAAAACCTTTATCGCCAACTTGACCACCTGACTCTGGATAAAAGGGAGTATTATTAAATACTATGTGAAATTTTCTAATTTTATCTATAATTACTTCTCTGTATTTAATTATTACAGCTTCATATTCGCTCTTTTCATACCCAACAAAATTTGTATTTAATTTTTCATTAACTATTACCCAATCATTTGATGAATGTTTTATAGAACTTCTTGATCTAACTCTTTGCATTTCTAAATATTCATCAAATTCCTTCTTATCAATTTTTAAATTATTTTCTCTAGCAATTAGCTCAGTCAAATCATATGGAAACCCATAGGTATCTAATAATTCAAAAGCTATCCTTCCAGGAATTAGAGATTTTGCTCCTAATTCATTCTTAATATTATTAAATATTTTAAGACCATTATCGAGGGTCTTTAGAAATGTTTTTTCTTCTTCATTAATAACTTTCAAGATAAAACTTTCTTGATCATCTAAATTCATAAAAATATCCTTATACTCATCTATTACCGTCTTAGCTAAAATGAAGAGAAAAGGTTCTTTAAGGTTTAGTACAGAAAATCCATATCTTACAGCTCTTCTTAAAATTCTTCTTACTACATAACCAGATTTGTTATTAGATGGTATAGCTCCATCTGAAATAGTAAAGACAATTGCTCTAATATGATCTGCAATAACTCTAAAAGCTATATCAGTCTTTTGACTTTTACCATACTTGTAATTCGATAATTTTTCAATAGAGCTTAATATATTTGAAAATAGATCAGTTTCATACGTAGAGTTTAGTCCCTTAACTGCCATTGATAATCTCTCTAACCCCATCCCTGTATCTACATGCTTATTTGGAAGCGGCACTAATTTTCCATTATTTTTTCTGTTATATTCTATAAATACCAAGTTCCATATTTCAATTACTT
>JAYPDR010000019.1:8772-21294 GCA_038125345.1 Marinoscillum sp.
TTTTATCCATGTCTAATTTACTTCTTAAATCAATATGAATTTCAGAACATGGACCACAAGGACCTGTCTCCCCCATCTCCCAGAAGTTATCTTTTTTGGATCCATCAATTATTTTTGATTTATCAACTATTTTTTCCCAAATTTTATATGATTCAGTATCTCTATCTAATCCTTCATTTTTGTCTCCTCCAAAGATTGTTACAAATAACCTTTCTTCTTCAAGTTTATAATGATTTACAATTAAATCCCATGCCCATGATATAGCATCATCCTTGAAATAATCTCCAAATGACCAATTACCTAGCATTTCAAACATTGTATGATGGTATTTATCTATTCCAACTTCTTCTAAATCATTATGTTTTCCACTTACTCTTAAGCATTTTTGCGTATTAGCTATTCTATAATTAGAAGGGTTTTCATGGCCCAAAAAAATATTCTTAAATTGATTCATCCCTGCATTGGTAAACATTAGTGTTGGATCGTCTTTTACAGTAATTGGGGCAGATTCAACAATTTTATGATTTTTGGCTTTGAAGTAATCAAAAAAAATGTTTCTTATTTTTTTAGAGGTCATTTAAACTAAAATCAATGAATATTTTTATTTTTGCATAAGTTTACACAAAACTAGGCTATTTTATATAATTATGAGCAAACATAAATATTATTATAATCCTGAAACATGTAAGTATGAAAGGATTAAGAAATCAAAAAAATATATTTTTTTGAGAAGTTTAGCTTTTATCTCAATTGTATTTTTTTCTAGTTTTATTTTACTAAATATTTATGATACTTATTTTGAGTCTCCTAAAATCATTCAGTTAAAAAAAGAGAATCAAGAACTCCAGACTCACTATGAAATATTGAATAAGGAAGTTAATATAGCCTACAAAATGCTGAATAACCTCGAGGAAAGGGATGACAATATCTATAGGTTAATATTTGAGGCTGAGCCTATACCTAATACTATTAGACAAGCTGGTATAGGTGGAATTAATAGATACAAGGAATTATTAGATGGAGATCTAGAAAGAGAAGATATAATAGTTGAAAATTATGCTAAGATTGATGAGCTTAAAAGAAAATTATATATTCAAACTACATCATATGATGAATTGTTAGAAATGGCTAATAATAAAGAGGAGTTAGTTGCCTCAATACCTGCAATACAACCTATTGCAAATAAAGACTTAAGAAGAGTTGCATCAGGTTTTGGGATGAGAATAGATCCATTCCTAAAGGTAAGAAGAATGCATTATGGTTTAGATTTTTCAGTAAAAAAAGGAACTCCAGTGTATGCAACAGCTGATGGTAAGGTAATGATTTTAAAATCATCTTTTGGTGGATTTGGGAAACATATTTACATTGATCATGGTAACGGATACAGGACAGTCTATGGCCATTTAGATATATTTAATGTTAAAAAAGGGCAGAAAGTAAAAAGAGGAGAGCTTATTGCATATAGTGGTAACTCTGGTAGATCTACAGCTCCTCACCTTCATTATGAAGTACATAAAAATGGGAAAAAAATAAATCCTATAAATTTCTTTTTTAATGATTTAACTCCAAATCAATACGAGGAGGTTATAAAACTTGCATCTGTTGAAAATCAAGCTCTTGGCTCCACTTTCTAAAATGCCCTTAAGAGAAAATAAAATTCAAAAAAAATATTTTTCAATTGGAGAGGTTTCTGAAAAGCTAGGACTAAGTACTTCACTAATTAGATTCTGGGAAACAGAGTTTGATGTTTTAAATCCAAAAAAAAATAAAAAAGGATTAAGAAAATATACAGTGAAGGATATTGATATAATCCAACAGATATTTTTTTTACTTAAAAATGAAGGATTTACTATAGAAGGAGCAAAAAAAGCAATTTCTAAAAGAAAGGAAAATAAAGAAAATAATTTAATACTAAGGCTTAATGAAATAAGGAAAAGCCTTGTAGAAATAAGAAAAAAAATTTAGCTAATACCCAATATTTTATTAATTGCATCTTGATCGGATCCAGAATCTGCAAAGTCATCAAAAGTTTTAGTTGTTACATTAATAATATGATCAGATATAAATTTTGATCCTTCTATTGCTCCCTGCTCATTACTTTTTATACAACATTCCCACTCTAGTACAGCCCAACCATCATATCCGTATTGAGTTAATTTAGAGAAAATAGATTTAAAATCAATTTGTCCATCTCCTAAGGATCTAAATCTTCCAGGTCTATTAACCCAATCAGAGTATCCTCCATATACACCAGATTTTCCTGATGGAATAAATTCTGCATCTTTTACATGAAACATTTTTATAAATTCATAATAAATATCAATATTAGAAAGATAGTCCATTTGTTGTAAGAGATAATGGCTTGGATCATACAGCATTTTTACTCTTTTATGATTTCCTGTTTCATTTAAAAACTTCTCAAAAGTAATACCATCAAATAAATCTTCGCCTGGATGAATTTCATAACATAAATCTACCCCATTGTTATCAAATTCATTAAGAATAGGTAGCCACCTTTTTGCTAATTCCTTAAATCCTGTTTTAACTAATCCATTTGGTCTTTGAGGCCAAGGATAAAAATAAGGCCAGAGTAAAGCTCCAGAAAAAGTAGCATGAACTTTCAACCCAAGATTTTTACTAGCTTTCGCTGCTAAAAGTAATTGATTAGTAGCCCAATCCGTTCTTTTTTTTGAGTTTTTTCTATATTTAGGTGGTGCGAAGCCATCAAAAATTTCATCATATGCTGGATTTACAGCAATAAGTTGACCCTGTAGATGAGTACTTAACTCCGTTATCTTAACTCCATAAGATTCAATTTGAGATTTATATTCTTTAGCATAAACTTTATCTTCAGCAACTCTAGATAAATCAATACATCTTGGATCCCATGTTGGAATTTGGACTCCTTTATAACCTAATTTGGAAGCCCATTTACATACTCCTTCCATAGTATTAAATGGTGGTTTATCATCCATAAACTGAGCTAAAAATATTGCAGGCCCTTTAATAGTATTCATAACTTACAAATTTATCCATTTTGACTTACTGGAAGACTCTATCACGGCATCTATAAATTTCATACCTCTAAAACCATCTTCAACCGTTGGATAATCATATAATGGATTATCTTTTGTAGAATCCTTGAAATTTCTTACTGAAAAAGAAAAGTTTCTGTAAATATTAGCAAATGCTTCAATAAATCCTTCAGGATGACCGGAAGGAGTACGGCAGTTTGCTCTAGCAAAATCTGATAAGTATAAATTATCAGTGCCAGCTCTAAATATCTGATTTGGACTTCCTATCATTTTAACAATTAAAGTATTAGGATCAGAATGTTTCCATTCAATTCCTCCTAAATCACCCCAAACTCTTAATTTTAAATTATTTTCTTCTCCTGAAGCTATTTGACTAGTCATCAAATTACCTTCAATATTACCTTCAAGAGTTATTAAAACATTTCCATCATCTTCTAAAAGTCTTCCTTCCACTACTTTATTTACTTTAGAAAATAGTTTCATAATTTTTTTTCCAGTTACATACTCAACCATATTAGAAGCATGAGTTCCAATATCTCCCATACTGCCAGCTTTTCCTGATTTATTTGGATCAGTTCTCCATAATGCTTGTTTGTTATTTGTAGACTCTAAATTTGTAGAAAGCCAGCTTTGAGGGTATTCAACTGCTACTTTTCTTATTCTTCCTATTTTTCCTGAGTTAGAAAGATACCTAGCCTCTTTTATCATAGGGTAACCTGTATAAGTATGGGTAACTGCAAAAGGAAGATTTGTCTCTTTAACTTTTTCATAGAGGATTTTAGCTTCATCTGAATTAAAAGATAGAGGCTTATCAATTATTACCGGAAATCCTTTTTCTAAGGCTTTAATTGCTGGGTCAAAATGTAGATGATTAGGAGTTACAATTGCAATAAAATCCATTCTTTCCTCTTCTGACAATTCAGACTCTGAATTAATCAAATCTATGTAGGATTTATAAATCCTTTTTTGATCCAAGTACAAATTTCTACCGGTTTCTAAAGAATTATTATAATCAGAGCTAAATGATCCACATACTAGTTCAATGTCATTGTCAAGAAAAGCAGCATTTCTATGAATTGAACCAATAAATGAACCAATACCTCCACCTACCATACCCATTTTTAATTTTTTCATATAAGAAATTAGTAATATTTTTTTATGAATTTAAATATTTATAATACAATTGAGTTTTCAATTTTTTTTCGATTAAGCTTATAGAATTCTTTAAAAACATTAAACTCTTTTTTATTATTATTTTCATTTTTAATATATGAACCATCTTCTTGAAGAAGATAAGAATTACAGTTATCCCTAAAATTATAATTTAAAATTGTAATAATTTGTTGTTTAATCGATTCTTGATTTATTTTAAAAAGAGACTCTACTCTTCTTTTGAAACTCCTTATCATTATATCTGCACTTCCAGAGTAAATCAGAGGATCACCAAGGTTATGAAAATAATAAATCCTGCTGTGCTCTAAATAATCTCCAACAATAGAAAAAACTTTTATGTTTTCACTTAAATCTTTTCTTCCTGGTCTTAGACAACAAATTCCTCTCACTATCAAATAAATTTTTACTCCTGAATTACTTGCTTCATATAATTTTTCTATTACATCTTTATCTTGAAGAGAATTAATCTTTATACATATTTTTCCTTCTCCTCCAGCCTTTGAGTTATCAATTTCATTTTGAATCAAACTAATAATTTTATCCTTCATATAATAAGGAGCTGTTATTAAATTTTCATATTCATCCGGAATTGAATGTCCTGTTATTACATTAAAAAATTCTAACGCATCTTTTGTATATTTCTGATTAGAAGTCATTAAGCTTAAATCAGTATATAATTTTGAAGTAGCTTCATTATAATTTCCTGTACCCATATGGGCATAATTTTTAATTTTTTTTCCTTCTCTCCTGACAATTAATAAAAGTTTTGTGTGAGTTTTTAGAGAACCAATTCCATAAATGACATAACAACCAGCTTTTTCAAGCTTAAGACCATTTTTTAAATTATTTTCCTCATCAAATCGTGCCTTAACCTCAAAAAGGACAGATACATGTTTTCCATTTTCAGCAGCTTTTAATAAAGCATCAATTACTGTCGAATTTTTTGCAGTTCTATATAAAGTAATTTTGATTGATAAGACATTAGGGTCATCTGCTGCTTCATTTAATAATTTTATAATTGGATTAAAAGAATTATATGGATGATGAAGAAAAATATCCTTCTTGGATAAAATTTTGAAAATACTACTATCGCTTTCTTTATTAATATCTAAAGATTTAATTGGAGCTGGAAATGAAGGGAGAAGATCAGTAAACTCACTATACTCTATAATTTGATTTAAAGAAGTTAGATCAAGTAAAGATTTTAAAGTGAGTTTAAATATATTATGATTATCAACTCTAAATCTAGATTTTAAAGATTCAAGCAAATAGGAGTCAACAGAGTTATTTGTTTCGATTCTGACAACTCTACTAAATTTTCTATCCTTGAGTTTTTGCTTAAGTTCTTCTAAAAAATTAGTTTCAATATCTTCAGATTCTTCTAATGTAAAGTCTCCATTCCTAATTATTCTAAAAATACTTACACTTTCAATATGAACATTCCTAAAAAACTCATCAATATACTCTTTTATGATTTTTTCAATAGGAATAAAAAAGAGTTTATTTTCTATTTTATATTCAAAAAATCTAGGAATATTAATTGGAACCTGAATAAATGAAATTTTTTTTTTGTTAGATGAATCTTTTGATTTAGTAACAACACCAAAAATTATAACCTTGTTCATTAAAATGGGAAATGAGTGGTGGTTATCATAAACCATTGGAGTCAACATTGGAAAAACAGTTTTCTTAAAATATTTTTTTACTCTTTTTTTTCCCTCTTCATCTAAATCTTTTATCTCTCCAACTATGATATTATTTTGTTTCAATTCTTTTTTGATTTCCTCAACAAAAAAACTATTGAAATCTTTGAAAAACTTTGAACATTTTTTAAGAAGATATTCTCGAAAAGGTGCTTCTCTCATCCCAGAGTAATCAACTCTCTTTTTATTATTATCAATATAATTATATAAGCTTCCTACTCTTATCTCAAAGAATTCATCAAAATTTGATGCAACAATTGAAAGAAATTTTAATTTTTCTAAAATAGTTTTATTTCTATCTTTTACAAGATTTAATACTCTATAATTAAAATTTAACCAGCTTAAATCCCTACTAATTAAATTGCTTTTATTAATAAATTTTGAATTCATTAAAGATTTTCTAGTACAGACATTACTTCTTTAACATGATTTCTAGATTCTTCTAATAATTCTTTTTCTTGAGGATTAAGTTTTAGTTCAATAACTTTTTCTATTCCATTTTTTCCTAAAATTACTGGCACACCTAGATAACAATCATCAATATTATACTCACCTTCAAGTTTAACACAAACTGGAAAAATTCTTTTTTGATCTTTAACTATTGCCTCAACCATCTGAGCAGCTGCAGCACCAGGTGCATACCAAGCTGATGTTCCCATCAATTTGACTAACTCACCACCACCAAACTTAGTTCTTTGAATAATTTCATTTAATCTATTTTCATTGATCAATTCAGATATTGGAATTCCAGATACAGTTGTGTATCTAGGAAGAGGAACCATAGTGTCACCGTGTCCTCCTAGTAACAATGCTTGAATATCCTTAGGAGAGACATTTAATTCTTCAGCAATGAATGCTCTAAAACGAGCAGTATCTAATATTCCAGCCATTCCCATAACTCTATTTCTATCAAATTTTGAAGTCAAATGAGCCTTATATGTCATAACATCAAGAGGATTTGAAACAATTATAATAATTGAATTAGGAGAGTACTTAACAATATTGGATGTTACTGACTCTACAATTTTAGAATTTGTCTCTATTAAGTCATCTCTGGACATTCCAGGTTTTCTTGGAAGACCTGATGTTATAACCACAACATCTGAATTCTTAGTTAATTCATAATTATTGGTAGAACCTATAGTTCTAGTGTCATACAGATTTATTGGTGCTTTTTGAAAAATATCTAACGACTTACCTTCTGATAATCCCTCCTTAATATCTACTAGAACAATTTCATTACACACCTCTTTTTGAGCTAATACATCAGCACATGTTGCACCTACATTTCCAGCTCCAACTACTGTTACTTTCATAATTTCAACTTTTTTTTTGTAAAAGTAGAAAATGAGAAATAAACTTTTAATTTAAAATCAATTTATTTCAATATGAAGAACAGAATTGACATTATCAGTTACTTTGAATTTTTCATTTATTTGAAGTCCTACCAACCAAATTATCTCTTTATTTGAATCTAATACAACTAACTGATTTATTTTTTCTATATATGAAGCTTTTATATCAGAAAGATAGCTTGAAATTTTTTTCTTACCTTTCATGCCAAGAGGGGTAAACTGCTCCCCAGCTATATAGTTTCTTACAGTTAATGGGAATTTTATTTTTTCAAAATTGAGTTGTGCTACTTTATTACTTTTGATTAACTTAAAATATTTGCTATCATAATTATCAAAATAAAAATTTTCATATTTGAAATTTTGAAATTTTGAAATTTTGAAATTTACTTTTGGATTATAGTTTTTATCCAAAAGAAGAAAAGATTTTCTGTCATTTATCAAGATATATTTTTCAGAAAACAATCTTCTATTTAAATTATTGTTACGTAAAATCTTAAGAAAAATCAAAGTTGAAGAATGAGAGAACCCATATTTTTTTAAAAAATCAAATAATATAATTTCATAATTTTCTATATCAACTAAGAATTTTTTTGAAACTTCAATTTTGTATTTATTGGAAGTAACATAATTTCTGATAAAGGCTTCAATATGAGAATTAATGAAACTTTCAACAGATTTTAATCTATTTGACGAATCAATCAATGATTTTATAAATGAAGGATTAATTTTATTAATTAAAGGAATAATTTCATTTCTTATAATATTTCGAGAATATTTATTCTCAAAATTAGAGCTATCATCTCTCCATCTAATATTTTGAGCATTAGCATAATTGACTAAATCAATCTTTTTGATAGCTATCAAAGGGCGAATAATTCTATTTTTTGAATCTGAAATTCCTAGAAGTCCTTTGTATCCTGTTGTCCTAAAGAGGTTAAATAGAATTGTTTCAGCACTATCATCTTTATGGTGTGCTGTTGCTAAATAGTCAAAATTATTTTCATTAAGTAAATTTTTAAACCAATCATACCTTAGATTTCTTGAGGCTAATTGAATTGACATCTTCTCTTTATCAGAATAGTCCCTCGTATTAAATTTTTTATGATAAAAACTAATATTATTTTGATCGCAAATACTTTTAACTAATTGAACATCTTTTTCTGATTGTTTATCCCTAAGATTAAAATTACAAGTTGCTACAGAAAAATTTAATTTATTTTTCAAGAAAAGATTTAATAATACCATTGAATCAACCCCTCCACTAACAGCAAGCAAAAAATTATAATCTTTAGATTTTAATTTTTTAGATCTTAAGAAAGAATTAAATTCTTTTTCCAAATTCATAATACAAAAATAACTATTTGAAAATTGAGTCTATAAATTAATTATCTATCTATTTTTGTAAAATGAAAATGATAATTCTATTATTATTCTTAATGCCTTATAATGACTTATTTGCTCAAAGAAAAGATAAAATAAGTTACAAAGCTGATGAATTAAAATTTAGAAGAATAAATAATGAACCGGTTAGAACATTAACTAATAACGTTGAATTTATTCAAGGTTCTACAAAGATAATATGCGATTCTGCAAATTTCTTTAATAGAAAAAATATCTTAGAAGCTTATGGAAATATATTAATTACAAACTCAGATTCTTCAACTATTAAGGCTAAATTCTTAACATATAACGGAAATACAAAAATCGCAAAGTTGAGAGATAATGTTATTTATAAAAAAAATCTAGAATTAATTACAACTAATAACCTAGATTATTTTATAGAAGAGAAAAAAGGATATTTTTTTTCAAGAGGTGAATTAAGGGATAATGAAAATATATTAACTAGTAATAATGGAATTTTTTTTGGAGAAAGTGACCTTTCTGTATTTTATTCAGATGTCAAATTAGTTGGAAAAGATTTTATTCTTAATTCTGACTCAATGACCTACAACACATTTACAAAAGAGGCAATAACATTTGGGTATACTGAAATACTTTCTGATGATAGTATTCAGATAAAATCATTAGGGGGATCATTTATTCAAGAATCAAGGGATTCTAGATTAGAATCTAGTAAAATAGAAACTAAAGATTACATTTTAGAAGCAGATATAATAGACCTTGATGAAAAAAATTTGACTTATTATGCAAGAAATAATGTCAAGTTAAAATTAAAAGAAACAGAATACATTATTCAAGGTGAATTAGGTGTTTTTGATAAAATAAAAAATAAAACAAAAATATTTGGCAATACTTTACTAAAAAAAAATATTGAACTCGATACTTTTTATCTTTCTTCAGACACAATACTTGCTACAAACGATGAGAATGAAATAAAAAAAATATTTGCATATAATGATGTTAAATTTTTTAATAAAGATTTCATTGGAAAGGCAGATTCAATCATCTTTTTGATTGAAGATTCAACAATAGAAATGTATTTAGATCCAATTATTTGGAATAATAAAAATCAAATTACATCTGATACTATAAAGTTTAATTTAAATGGTGAATATGTGGAAGAAATGAAATTATCTAAAAATTCATTTATTATATCACAAGATACTCTTGGAAACTTTAATCAAATAAAAGGAAGAAATATGGATGCTACTTTTATTAATAATACTCTAGATAAAATAAATGTATATGGAAATGGGGAGACAATTTACTTTGGATTAAATGAGGATTTAAACTCAATTATTGGATTAAATTATATCATATGCAGTGACTTAAGAATGAACTTTAGTGAAAATGAACTTGAAAATATAATCTTTTATAAAAATCCTAGAGCTAAAATGATTCCTCCTCATGAAATAACAAATGATGATCTATATCTAACTCAGTTTAAATGGAGAGAAGAAGAAATTCCAAAAATTCAAGATGTAGTTTATTATTTTAGAAAAAAGATATATTTGCGTGATGATTCAAAAGTCAAGAATTAAAATTCTATTTATAAGTATCTTCTTGTTTTTTTCTTGTAGTGACTATAGAAAGTTACTTAAAACAGAAGGTTATGATAAAAAATTAGAGGCTGCTCTAAAATATTATGAAGATCAAGAGTATTACAAAGCAAGTACTTTATTTAAGGATATTAAACCATTAGTTAAAGGCAGCGAAGAGTCAGAAATAGTTGACTTTTACTTTGCATACTCACTCTTTAACTTAAAACAATATGATTTAGCATCTAAATATTTTAAGGGTTTCATAGAACTTTTCTCAAGAAGTGATAAGATTACTGAAGCTGAATATCTTTATGCAATATCTCTTTACAGAGAGTCACCGAACTCTAACCTAGATCAGTCAAGTACTGTTGAAGCCATCAATGCGATGCAAAATTTTATTAATAAACATCCTTATTCAGAATATTCAATTGAAGCAGATAATATAATAGATGAATTACAGATTAAGTTGGAAACAAAAAATTTTGATAATGCAAAGCAATATTATAAAACAAGAAACTATAAGTCCGCTATAATTGCGATAAATAATTTTGAAAATGATTTCCCAGACTCCTCATTTAACGAAGAAGGGAGCTTTTTAAGGATAATGTCTCAATATCTAATATCTATTAATAGTTTTGAAGATCTCCAGGAAGAAAGATTCAAAGAAACTATAAATTATTATCTAAAATTTATAGATAAATATCCTAAAAGCTCATTTTTAATAGAAGCTGAAAAAATGTATGTTGAAAGTTTAAATTTATTAACTAAATTTGCAAACAAATAATTCCGATATGAAAATTAAATCTAAAATTACAAATCTAAATGTTGATGAAATAGCTTCTAAAACAGGAAATATTTACAAGTCTGTTAGAGTTATTGGTAAGAGAGCAAGACAACTTTCTTCTGCTCAAAAGGAAGAGCTTAATGAAAAATTAGCTGAATTTGCTTCTGATGTTGATAACCTCGAAGAGGTTTTTGAAAATAGAGAGCAAATTGAAATCTCAAGGTACTTTGAAAGACTTCCTAAATCAACAACTGTCGCAGCTGAGGAACTAGTTAATGATGAATTATTTTTTAGAAATCCAGAAAAAGAAGAAGATAATCTTAACATAGATTAGTTTTTCTTAATGATCAGATTTCTAATTTATTTATTGCCCTTTTTTTTCTCTGTTAAATTATTTTGTCAAGAGCTAAACTCTAAGGTTTTAGTTAATATTGAAAAGCTTCAATCATCAGAAACTATGATTTTTGAAGAAATGCAAAACTCTATTGAGCAATTTTTAAATAATACAATCTGGACAGAAGATAATTATCAGACTGAAGAAAGAATAAATTGTAATTTTATAATTAATATTCTCAATGAGCCTTCTTCTAATGTTTATGAAGCAACAGTTCAAATAGTATCATCAAGACCAATTTTTAATTCATCTTATGAATCTATTCTATTTTATCATGGAGATAGGGAGTGGATTTTTGAGTATTATCCATCTCAAAACCTTGAATTTTCAGAAAATAGTTTTAATGATAACTTGACATCCTTAGTTTCATTTTACGCCTATCTAATTATTGGAGTTGATAATGATTCTTTTGAAAAATTTGTTGGTGATACAAATTTTAAAAAAGCATGGAAAATTCTGAATAATTCCCAAAATTCTGGCTACAAAGGTTGGGATCAATTTGGATCAAGACAGAACAGATACTGGATATGCGAAAACTATTTAAATCCTGAATTTAAAGACCTAAGAGAGGCATTTTATAATTATCATATAAATGGGTTAGACTTATACTATTCATCTCCAATTGAATCAAGAGAGATGATATTTGAAAATATTTCTTTAATTAACGATATAAATTCTAAAAATTTTAACTCTCCAATAATAAATCTTTTTATTGAAGCAAAATCTGATGAGTTAACAAATATCTTTAAAGGTGCATCTTTAGACTTAAAAAGAAATGCATTAAATATTCTGAATGAGCTATCGCCCTCAAAATCAGAATTGTTTAATAAAATTTTACAGTAATATGACATTTAAGGAAAAACTGATTCCAAAGTTTTTAAGAAAGTATGTTTTTTATTACAGAGAGCATGGATTTAAAAAAACTATAAAAAAATTTGGCTGGAAATTATTTGCTATAATTTTTATTTATTATTTGATTAGAGATTCAATACTTTATATAATTATACCTTACTTTGTGATGAAGGGAATTTTTAATTTTTGATTATGTTACTAAAAGGGAAAAAAGGAATAATATCAGGAGCCAAATGGATATCTTCATATAGGTCATGCAAAATCAATTTGCTTAAATTTTGGTT
>JAYPDR010000020.1:0-21229 GCA_038125345.1 Marinoscillum sp.
TCACAAATCAATTTGATAGTTTCTGTATTCTAGTTGATAAAATTGATAAAATTGGAAAAGAAAAATTCAATGATGAATTAGTACGAATTAACTTTTCTGAGGCAATAATTAATAAATTAAATGATGTATTATTTCTCAATGAAAGTATTGATAAAAAAATTATCTTCTTAAAAACATTTTTATCAAACTCAAAAAAAGGATTAGAAGGATTAGATGAAATTAGTGAATTATATAAAATTAATCCAAACTTTGAGTTTGATCTTAGTTTAGCTAGAGGCTTATCTTATTATACATCTACTATTTTTGAAGTAATTCTAAATAATGAAAAAATTGGTAGCGTTTGTGGTGGAGGAAGATATGATGATTTAACAGAAATATTTGGATATAAAAATATATCAGGCATAGGTATTTCATTCGGTATTGAAAGAATATATGAAGTTATGAATGAGAAAAATTTATTTCAAAATTTAAAATCATCCAAAGGTTATGTGATGATAAGTTGTCTTTCAGAAAAATATCTAAAAAAATGTTTTGAAATTTCTTCTATTCTAAGAAAAAATGAAATAATAGTTGATTTATACTCTGATAGCACTAAGCTTAAAAAACAACTTCAGTATGCAAATAATAATAGTATTCCTTACGTTATTATAATTGGAGAAAAAGAAATTAAATCAGAATTATATACTATTAAAAAAATGGATGATGGCTCTCAAGAAGAATTATCATTAGAGAAAATAATTACCAAAGTACTATTTTAATATTGTATGTTTAGGTCATTACCTTTAATTATTTTAAATCTAATTATTGTTAATAAGATGTTCTCTCAATCGAGTGAACTTGGAAGATTCACAGTCAATTACATAAAAGGTTGTATACCATTTGAAGTGAATATTATCTCAGAAAATCTTGATTCAACTGTTGATGTAATTCAATATGATTTTGATTTTAATACTACAAATAATGTCTTTAATCCAAACTCTGGAAAATCTTTCACCTATACAACTCCCGGAAAGTATATCATCGCTCAGGCCATTAACCAAGATGGTGTTGAAAAAATAGATTTAATTGAAATTGAAGCATTAAAACCAAGTGAAATAGATATTTCATTTCTTAACTGTCCCGGAGGTTTCACTGAGATCCTCCTTGGTGATAATAATTATGATAACTATAATTTATATGTTCAAAATACTTTTCAACAGGAAATTATTTCTGGTAGTAATATAATTGACTACTCAAATAAGTTAAGCATTAATAATCTGTTCGAAGGGTATATAGTTGGCTCTGTCGGTGGAAATGAAATAAATTGTAGTAAATACTCATTCTCAATAGCACCCATAAATGCTGAAAATAATCTAATTATTGATTCAGTAACTCTCTCTAATGACAGAACTAGTTATTTAATTAAAATAAATCCTGAAAGAAGTACAAATTATGAGGTCTTTATTGACAACAAAACTGATTCTATATTTATTACCCCCTCATATTTATATTTTGAACATTCAAATTTGGAACTTAAAAATGAAAGTTTTAATGAGAGGTGTATTTCAATCTTCAAAAATTATGGATGTGACACAGAGTCCATTGAAGATAAAATTTGTTTGATTTATCTGAATGTAACTGAAATTGAAAATGGAATTAATGTTGAATTTAATTCAAATGGAGAATTTGACTCACTTTTAATTTTAAAAAATGGATTAAAAATTCAGTCAATAAATAATAATAAAAATAAATTTATTGATAACAATGGTATACTTAGTAGTTTAGAATATTGTTATCAAGTAATTGGATTTAAAGATGAAAAAAAATCTATTTCTAATACTTTTTGTGTTTCCCCTCTAAATAACTATAATCCTATTCCTATTCCTAACGCATTTACCCCTAATGGAGATGGACTAAACGATATTTTTAAACCTTTCCCGTCAGATATTTCAGACTTTAAGATGTTTATTTTCAACAAGTTTGGAGAAAAACTTTTTGAGTCTAATGATATTAATGTAGGATGGGATGGTTATTTTAAGGGTAAAATAATGCAAGACACGTATATATATAAAATTGAATTTTTAAAAGATGGACAAATAATTAATGTGTCCGATAAATTTTTGTTAATAAAATAAGGAAGCTATGTTAGATATGATGAAAATGATGGGAAAGATCAAAGAGGCTCAGGAACAAATGAAGCAAATTAAAAATGAGTTAGATTTAGTAGAAGTGAAGACAGACTCTGGTGCTGGATTAGTAGAAGTTATAGTTAATGGAAAAAAAGAATTATTATCTATTAAAATAGATGAAAGTATTCTTAATGATAAAGACATGATACAAGATCTTGTTGTTGCAGCTACAAATAAAGCACTCAAAGAAATTGATATTAAAATTAAAGATCACATGAAAGAAAAAACAGGGAATCTCTTCCCAAATATACCTGGATTTGATTTAGGTAATTTTTTTAAATGATAAATAAGAAAAGGAGAATTTCTGTAGTAATACTTAATTATAACGGTGAAAAGCTTTTAAAAAAATTTTTACCTTCTGTCATAAAATATTCTGATAAAACATTATCAGATATTTATGTAATCGATAATGATTCTCAAGATGGTTCCATTGAATTATTAAAGGACAGATTTCCTGATGTGAAAATCATAATAAACTCAAAAAATTATGGATTTGCAAAAGGTTATAATTTAGGCACTATAAATATAACATCGGATTATATTGTTTTTCTAAATAATGATGTAGAGGTAACTAGTAACTGGCTTACTCCAATGCTTAATCTTATGGATAATAATAAAGATATTGGGACATGCCAACCTAAAATTTTATCTTTTAACGAAAGAAATAAATTTGAATATGCAGGAGCTAGTGGAGGATACTTAGATTATTTGGGTTATCCATTTTGCAGAGGTAGAATTTTTGATTTTATAGAAAATGATGAGAATCAGTACGATGATAAAATTGAGATATTTTGGTCATCTGGTGCATGTTTTATGATGAGAAATGAATTATTTAAAAAAAACAATGGATTCGACGAAAGTTTTTTTGCTCACATGGAAGAAATAGATTTATGCTGGAGAATACAAAGTGAAGGATATAAAAATTATTGTGTGCCAAAATCAAAAGTATATCACCTTGGAGGTGGAACTCTGGGATATAATTCTCCTACCAAAACATACTTAAACTTTAGGAATAATCTTATAATGATATTAAAAAATGAATCATTAGCTTCTCTTATAATAAAACTTCCTCTAAGAATGATATTTGATATAGTTGCTTCTTTTTCATTTCTAATTATAAAAAAATCATTATTTCATTTTGCTGCTATTTATAAAGCTTACTTTTCTTTTATTTTGAGAGCACCAAAAATTTTATTAAATAAAAAAAATTACAACAGAAAAAATTCAATGAGAATAAATCTGATTATACCTATAAATTATTATTTAAAAGGAAAAAAAAGGTTTAGTGATTTGTAGTTATTTTTTATCAAATTTGATAAAAATATGTATTTTTGCTTGTTAAGTAATGCTTAAAAAAACTAATAATTAATTATCATGAATAATATTAATATTTTAAAAATAACTCTTGTTGTTCTAATTACCATTACTGGATGTAATCCACTCAAGAAAATGGTAAAGTTATCTGAACAACAACAAATAAATGTAAATCCAAATCCCATTACTTTAGAAGGATCTAACGTATCGTTTGATATTGAATCAACTTTACCAAAAGGAATGCTTCCTAAAGGAACAAGCTATACACTCAATTTCGAATTTGATGGTAACGACTTAGGAGCTATAGAATTTAAGGCTTCTGATTATCCGAACAGTCTTAGTTCTGTCACAAAAAGCACAAAGACATTATCTGTTCCTTATAATAGATCAACCATGGGAGGAGCTCCTTCCAAAGTAACAGTTAAAGGGACTGCTAAAATTGTTGCAACAGGCAAAAGCTTAGACACAAAAACAAGTAACGTTGCAGATGGAGTTAATAGAACTATAACTTTAACAATGGCTTCTGATATTCCAACTCCTAAAGCTAATCCTGGATATACTGATGCCGAAGAAACTGAGGTTACTTCAGTTGATTTTTATTTTGGGCAAGGAAGTTCATATTTAAGAGGTTCTGAAAAGAAAAGTGATAGAGGAGAAAAATTTTCTGCTTTTGTTGCTGAGAAAAATATAACTAAAGGTGTAAATATTGTTGGTGCACACTCTCCAGAAGGATCTACTAAAGTAAATGAGTCTTTAGCAGAGAGAAGAGCAAGCACTATTGAGAAATACTACAGACAGCAGATGGACAAGTATGATTATAAAGACGAAGCTGGTGAAATCAGCTTTAATCTTGTACCAGTTGTTGAAAATTGGGATGCTTTGAGAAACGCTCTTAGATCAACTACTTCAATTTCTAATAATGATAAATCTCAAATAAATGCAATAATAAATGGTGGAGGTTCATTCGTAGATAAAGAAAAATCACTATCTAAATTAACTTCTTACAGAACTTTAATGAAGGAAGTATATCCTGATTTAAGAAATGCAAAAACTGAGGTTACAACTGTAATTGAGAAGAAAGCAAATAATGAAATTTTAGCTATTGCTCAAAATATAGTTAGTGGTGACGCATCATCAGACGCTTTAACTCATGGAGAGTTATTATTTGCTGCTGGTTTAACACCTGATTTAAAAGAAAAAGCCGCAATTTATCAAGCTGCAGTAAAATGGGGAGGAACATGGAAGGCTCATAATGATTTTGGATCTATCCATATTGAATTAGCAAAGCTTGAAGAAGAAGGTTCTTCAGAACAACTTCAACTTTTAGAAGCTGCTAAAACTCAATTAGATATTTCAAATACTAAGAACGAGAATGCTGAAGCGCATCTTAATCTTGCTGCAATAGCTGCACTTAAATATGATTGGGATCTAGCTTATGAACATGTATTAAATGCTGAGAAGTTTGATGTTTCTCATTCTCAAAATGCACTATCTATTTCAAAAGGCTCATTATCAATACCATTAGGTGAATATGACAGAGCTATGTCAATTCTTAATTCAGTATCAAATAATGGATGGGCGATGTGGAGAAGAGGTATATTGAAATTAATGTCAAATGATTTATCTGGAGCAAAGAGCGAAATGGCTTCACTAAGAAAATTATTTGCTGATAACGGCTGGGATGAAAATGGATATATTGACTATGCTAATGCAGTAATATCTGCGAGAGAAGGTAATACAGGAAGTATAACTTCAAATCTTAGATCAGCTCTCGAAAAAGATCAAACTGGTGATTTAAAAGAAAGACTTATCAACGATGTTGAGTTTTTAAATTACTCAGATGCTGTCAATGCTGCTATGAATTAAGAATTACTTTTTTTTTAAAAGAAAGGCCTCATAATATGGGGCCTTTTTTTATTTTTGCACTTATGAGAGAAATACAATTTAGAGAAGCTTTAAGAGAAGCTATGGTAGAAGAAATGAGAGCAGATAAAAATGTTTATCTAATTGGTGAGGAAGTAGCTGCTTATAATGGTGCCTACAAAGTAAGTCAAGGAATGTTAGATGAATTTGGCCCAGAAAGAGTAATTGACACACCTATTGCTGAGACAGGTTTTAGTGGGATTGGAGTTGGATCTGCTATGAATGGTCTCAGGCCAATTGTTGAGTTCATGACATTTAATTTTTCTCTAGTTGCAATTGATCAAATAATAAATGGTGCAGCAAAAATGTATCAAATGTCAGGTGGGCAATTTAATATACCAATTGTATTTAGAGGTCCAACTGGTAATGCTGGACAGCTTGGAGCTCAACATTCTCAAAATTTTGAAAACTGGTATGCTAATACTCCAGGACTAAAAGTTGTAGTACCATCCAATCCTTATGATGCAAAAGGATTACTTAAAACTTCTATAAGAGATGATGATCCTGTTATTTTTATGGAATCTGAATTAATGTATGGTGATAAGGGTGAAGTGCCAGAAGAAGAATACTTAATTCCAATAGGAAAATCAAAAATTGTTCATCCAGGCGAAGATGTTACACTTATATCCTTTGGGAAAATGATGAAAGTTGCTGAAGAAACTTATAATGAATGTAAAAAAGAAAATATTAATGTAGAATTAATTGATCTAAGAACAGTAAGACCAATAGATTATAAAAGCATAATTGATTCCGTAAAGAAAACCAATCGATTAGTAATAATTGAAGAGGCTTGGCCCCTTGCATCAATATCTTCTGAAATTAGTCATCATGTACAAAGGTTTGCTTTTGATTATTTGGATGCACCTATTCACAGAATAACTTGCGAAGATGTCCCTTTTCACTATGCTCCTACATTAATTCAAGAAATTATTCCAAATCTTGAAAAGTCTATGAGAGCAATAAAGAGTGTGATGTATAAGTAATTATTTTTGATTCAATCCAAGAGCAGACATCATCCCAGAAGGACCTGATTTTTTCATTAATTTCATCATTTTCTTCATTTGATTAAATTGCTTAACTAATTGATTTATCTCTTGAACGCTTGTCCCACTACCTCTTGCAATTCTTTCTTTTCTAGAACCATTCAATATATCAGGATTTTTTCTTTCGTTAGGAGTCATTGAATAAATAATTGACTCGATTGGCTTAAAAGATTCATCATCAACATCTAAATCTTTCACTTTAGATGAAACTCCAGGCATCATACCAATTAAATCTTTAAGATTTCCCATTTTTTTGATTTTTTGGATTTGAGATAAAAAATCATCAAGACCAAAAGTATTTTGAAACATCTTTTTTTGAAGTCTTCTAGCTTCATCTTCATCAAAAGATTGCTGAGCTCTTTCAACTAAGCTAATAACATCTCCCATTCCTAGTATTCTCTTAGCCATTCTATCAGGATGGAAAATATCTAGAGCATCCATCTTCTCTCCAGTACTAATAAATTTGATGGGTTTATTTACTACCTTTCTGATAGATAGAGCAGACCCTCCTCTCGAATCACCATCTAACTTTGTTAAAACAACTCCATCGTAATCAATTGCTTCATTAAAAGCTTTGGCAGTTAAAACTGCATCTTGGCCAATCATTGAATCTACAACAAATAAAGTTTCATGAGGATTTAAAGATTTTTTCAAACTCTTTATTTCATCCATCATTTTTTCATCTATAGCTAATCTACCTGCAGTATCAATTATTACAGATTTAAAACTATTTTTCTTTGCATACTTTATTGCTTCTTCAGCAATTTTTAAGGGAGATTTAGAGTTTTCATCTGAAAAAACTTCAATATTTAAATCTTTTCCTATCACACGGAGTTGTTCAATCGCTGCTGGACGATAAACATCACAGGCAACTAATAAAGTTTTCTTCCCTTTTTTTGATAAAAATCTTCCAAGCTTTCCTGTAAAAGTTGTTTTACCTGACCCTTGGAGTCCTGATAATAGAATTATATTAGGATTACCATCTAGAGATAATTCTGCGGACTCCCCTCCCATTAATTCAGTTAGCTCATCAGCAACAATTTTAGTTAATAATTGACCGGGAGAAACAGAAATTAAAACATTCTGCCCAATAGCTTCATCTTTAATTTTTGATGTAATCTCTTTTGCAACGTTATAACTGACATCAGCGTCAATTAATGCTCTTCTAATTTCTTTAATAGTTGCTGCGACATTAATCTCAGTAATTCTACCCTGACCTTTTAGAACTTTGAAAGCTCTTTCTAACTTATTACTAAGATTTTCAAACATGACATTACAAAAATAATAATTAAAGCAAAATATGATGAATATATTTGTTTATTAGTAATTATATTTCTAAATATTTTAATGAATGGGTAATATTTATAAACATATTTTTTCTGTTTTTGTATTTATTTCTCTTACTGTTTACTTATTTAATCCATTGTTTTTTGAAAATAAAATAATTAAACAACATGATATCGAGCAATGGATATACTCTGCAAATGAAACTATAGAATTTAGAGAAAAAAATAATGAAGAAGCTCTTTGGTCTAATTCTATGTTCTCAGGAATGCCTGCTTACCTAATAGATATACAATGGAGTAATGACATAGTAAAATCTTTTCATAAGGTCTACTCTTTATTTTTCCCACATCCAGTAAGTAACTTAATTATCTCATTTATTTCATTTTATTTTATGCTTTTATGCTTTAGAGTAAGACCAGAAATTTCTTTATTTGGCTCTATTGGATTCACACTCTCTTCATATATCATTATTGGAATTTTAGCTGGACATAACGCTAGAATTGGCACAATTGCTTTTCTTCCACTAATAATTGCTGGAACTCATATGTGTATTCATAATAATAGAAATTTAGGTTTTATAATAACAGCTGTTGGTTTAGCTCTACAATTAAGATTAAACCATCTTCAAATAACTTATTATACTCTCATAATACTTATTTTCTATGGAGTAAATCTTATAATAAGTTTTTATTATGATAATAACTTAAGGAAACTATCGAAAAGAATTGGGATATTATTGCTTGCAGTAATGCTTTCTATTGGAACATTTTTTGGTCATTTATGGTCAGTTTTTGAATATTCTAATGAATCTATCAGAGGTAAATCTGAACTGACAAACAATACATCTGGACTAGAAAAAGATTATGCATTTCAGTACAGTAATGGGATTTTTGAACCTTTAACCTTATTTATTCCAAATATACTAGGAGGATCAAGTAGGCAAATATTAGAGAGAGACTCTAATCTAGGAGAAGCTTTAAGAAAAAATAATGTCTCAACAGTTCAAATAAATAATCAATTACGCAATGTGCCAACATATTGGGGCGATCAACCTCTAACTGCACCATATTATGCAGGAGCTTTAAGTCTTTTTCTATTAATACTTGGTATATTGATTCTAGAGAAGAAAGAAAAAAATTGGATACTCGCTTTGCTCACTATAAGTGTTTTACTAAGTATGGGGAGTAATTTTAGTTCTTTGAATAATTTGTTTTTTGATTATTTACCAGGGTATAATAAGTTTCGTTCAGTAACATTTATAATTATTATTTCATTATTTAGTGTCGCATTATTTTCATCATTAACATTAGAAAAATTTTTTTCAGATATAAAAAAACATAAAACTAATCTGCTTAAAGCATTTTATATCACATTAGGATTTTACTTTTTTATCTATATAGTAAGTTTTACCTTAAATTTTTCGGGTTCTGTAGATACAAATTTTACTAATTTTCCTAATTGGTTTCTCGATGCTCTAATTGAAGATAGAAAAGATCTTCTATTTAAAAATATAATTTTTGGGTCTTTTATAACTCTAATTTTTGTCTCTTCAGTTCTCATCATAAACTATAAAAATTTAAGCTTAAACATTGCTTTTATTTTAATCAATATATTAATGATTTTTGATCATTTAAGTCTTAACTCTAAATTAATTAGAGATGATAAAACATGTGAATTATATGGTGATTGTGTATTTATTTCAAAGAAAAACTCTGATTTTCAACTCAACCAATCAGATGAGTATATACTAGAGGATAATACTCAAAATAAGAGAGTTTTTAATCTTCAAAATCCATTTAATGAAGCAAAAACATCATACTATCATTCTTCAATTGGTGGGTATCATGGAGCAAAAATTAGAAGATATCAGGACTTAATAGAAAGAAATATAAATAATGAAAGAAATAGTCTAGTTACTAAGCTTCAAGAAAATAATAGAGACTTTAGTGATTTAAATGTGCTTAACATGTTAAATGTAGGTTATTTTAAATTTGGAGAAAATAAAAATAATGTTGTAAAGAATACTTTTTCTAAAGGAAAGTCTTGGTTTGTTAATAATATCATTAAAGTAAATTCTCCACTTGATGAAATTAATAATCTCAATAACTTTGACTCAAAAAATGATGCAATATTAGATATCTCCAATTTTAAACTTGAGAAAAATGACACAAATTATTCTCAAGATGGATCGATTAAAGTTCTAGAATATTCTCCTAATAAAATTATTTATGAAACTCAAAATTCCTCAGATGCATTTATAGTATTTTCAGAAATATTCTATCCACATGGTTGGGAAGTTTATATTAACAATGAAAAAGGTAAACTCTTAAGAGTAAATTATATTTTGAGAGGACTTGAGTTAGGAAAAGGAATCAATAAAATTGAGATGACATTTAAACCAGCAGCCTACACTACAGGAAATAAAATTATTTTAGGATCAAATATTATTATCTTGTTGCTATTAGTATTTATTTCCATAGCTGAAATAAAGAAATATTTAAAATGAAAAAAATATTTTTATTCTATTTGATAAGTTTTTTTGGGTGCACGGTTTCCAACCAAAATATGAGTAGCTATGATTCTAAAGAAATTATTTCAAATAAGCCCACAAATATAAGTTTACTCAATAGATTACGTTCTAACCCGGGAGTTTATATACAAGGAACCGGTAATGATGCTAAAGTTTATACTAAAGGAATCTCGAGTATTAATAATCAGAAAGAAATGTTATTTATTTTGAATGGAGTTCAGGTTGGTTCATATTCTAAAATTGTTAATATTTTAAATCCTGAAAGTATAAAAAGTATAACAGTATTAAAGAATGCTAATGATATTGCTATATATGGTTTTAATGGCTCTGGTGGTGTAATATTGATTAAAACTAAATAAATTAGATATATGAAAAAGTTTTATTTATTCTTGATTTTGGCTACTATGTATTCTTGTCAAGTAAACAATGTATCATCATCAACTGATGACCCCAAAACAAAAACCACCTTAAGCCTCCTAGATAGATTAAGATCTTTACCAGGACTTAGAATTAGTGGTTTTGATGAAAGAAATGCTGAGGTATATTTAAGAGGACAGACTAGCGTTAAATATTATCAAGAGGTATTATTTTATGTTAATGGAAATAGAGTTGGTAATTATGTTTCAGCGTATCAGCTTGTTCTTCCAGAAAATATTAAAAGTATTAAACTTTTAAAATCTTCTGCAGAGCTAAGCATATACGGTGCAGATGGAAGAGACGGAGTTATCCTAATTGAAACAATTAATTAAATATTTTTGGGAAAAAAATTGGTGTAGACTTTTTATAAGTTTGATATCCTTTATCACTACCCCATCTTTTATTTGCAATTTCTTCAAGTAAATTCACACCGCTTACTTTTGTTAATAACAAATACACAAATAATGGAGTGAGTAGAATTATATACTTAAAGTTATCAATGTAACCAAATGAAGTTATAGTAATTCCTAACCATAAAATAAACTCACCGAAATAGTTTGGATGCCTACTTTTAGACCATAAACCAGTAAAAATAAATTTACCTTTATTATACTTATTAAAGTTAGATTTTTGATAGTCAGCTACAATTTCAAATAAGAAGCCAAATATCCATACAATAGTTCCTATTACTGCATAATTATTTAACTCAGAATTGAAAGATGATATTACTATAAGAGCAGGAAAAAGACACATAAATACCCACATGCCTTGTAACATAAATGTCATTAAAAACCATGAAAAAGAATATTTTATCTTCTTAAATCTTATATCTTCACCAGACTTTTTAACTCTGAAAAATAAAAATAAACTTAGTCTTATCGCCCAAATAACAACCATAGATCCAATGAGTAAAGAAACTGCATCTATACTCCCATAACTATTTTTAATGAAAAGAGCTATTACTATAGTAGATATATAGGTAATTCCACCTGTAAGATCGTAGTAATGTTCAGTGCTAAATATAAAAGATGGTATAAATACAATTATTTGAATAGCAAAAATCCAGAACCACAAATAATAGACCAGTGATATTTCTGATACAAGTAAAGTAGAAAGCAGTAGATAGTTAGGAATAGAATAACTTAAGATAAAAGTAAAAAAGAGAACAAAAATTGTTACCAAGTATCTAGTTAAAATCATTTGTTAAGTTTATTTTTTAGTTTACAATAATTAAAACTCTTACTTATCTTTACAAAAAACAAAGTATTATGAAGAAAATATTATTAATACTCTTATCCTTATCTATCATTTCTTGTAAAAATTCAGATAAATTTTCCTTATCATCACCTGATGGTAAAATTATTCTTGATTTTAAATTATTAGAAGGAGTTCCAAATTACAGTATTACTAAAATGAATAAAAGTATTGTTGAATTATCCAAACTTGGCCTTATATTAAAAAATGAAAAGGATTTAAGTAAAAATTTAAAAATACTTAGCTCAAAGAAAAAAAACTCAGATACTAAATGGACTCCGCTGTATGGAGAGAAGAGAAATATCAGAGATAATTATAATGAATTAGAGATTTCACTTACGAATAATATCTCTCCTATTAATATAATTTTTAGAGCCTATGATGATGGTTTAGCTTTTAAATATATCATTCCTGAAAACAACCAACTAGATGATTATGATATTATTGATGAAGTTACAGAGTTTAATTTATCGACTTATGATTCTGCTTTGTGGATACCAGCATTTTCATACAGAAGATATGAATTCTTATATGCATTCTCTTCTGTTGATGAGATCTCAAAATCTTACTATTCTAAATATGTTGAAGATATTTCTTATGATACTTTGGGTATAGATGCGGCACACACACCCTTAACTATTAAGAAAAATGATGGGAGTTTTATTAGCATTCATGAGGCTAATCTTGTTAATTACTCTAGTATGACCTTATCTCCTAGAGGAAATGGAGATTTAGAAGTTGAGTTGTACCCATGGTCTGATGGCATAAAAGTTAAATCTGATAAAGGAATTCATTCCCCTTGGAGAACTATTCAAATAGCAAACACATCATCAGAATTATTAGATTCAGACCTAATCCTTAATTTAAATGATGACCCTGATGAAAATATGGATTTTTCTTGGGTACACACAGGAAAGTATATGGGTGTTTGGTGGGAAATGATTGGAACAAATGAATCTACTTGGTGGCCATCTAAATACCATGCTGCCAATAATAATAAAGTAAAAAAATACATTGATTTTGCATCAGAACATGGATTTAATGGTCTTTTAGTAGAAGGTTGGAATAAAGGTTGGTACCCAGAATGGTGTTGCTCTGGTAATGGAATTCCATTTAGTTTTACTGAATCTCTTGAGGATTTTGATATAGAATTATTATCAAAATATGCATCAAATAAAAATATTTCAATCGTAGGTCATCACGAGACTGGTGGCCAAATTCAAAATTATGAAAATCAGTTAGAAGAAGCATTTAAGCTTTACAATAGAAATGGTATAAAAAATATTAAAACGGGATACGTAAATGATGTAAGTAAGAATATTAAAAGATATGATGAGGACGGTAATTTACATATGGAGTGGCATCATGGTCAGTTTATGATTAATCATTTTGAGAAAGTCATTAAGCTTGCTGCAAAATACAAATTAAATATTATAACGCACGAACCTATTAAAGACACTGGCTTGAGAAGAAAATACCCTAACTATATTTCTAGAGAGGGAGCAAAAGGTCAGGAATTTAATGGTTTTTGGACAAATGGTGTAAATCATGCAACTGATTTACCTTTTACTAGGATGTTAAGTGGTCCAATGGATTATACTCCTGGAATTTTTCAACTTAACAATTTTAGATTCGACTCTCCAGAGTCAAGAAAAATTGATAAAGGGGCTATTGTTCCCTCTACAATTGGGAAGGAGCTTGCCCTTTATATTGTATATTACTCTCCTATGCAGATGGCAGCAGATTTACCAAAACACTATATTAAACATTTAGACGCGTTTGAGTTTATAAAAAATGTTCCCGTTAACTGGTCTGAAAAATTAATATTAGATAGTCGGTTTAGAGAGTATATTGTAACAGCTAGAAAAGATTATAACTCAAATAATTGGTATGTTGGAGGAATTTCTAATGAGAATGAAAGAAACATTAGTATTGATTTTAATTTTCTTGATAGAGATAAGAAATATTCATTAATAATCTACTCAGATACAGATAATACACACTGGGAAAAGAATCCAATGGAATATAAAATAGAAAAAAAGGATATTACATCTTCAGACATGCTTGACATTTACATTGCTCCTGGTGGTGGCTTTGCTATGGAAATAATTGAAAATTAAGAAATTAGTGACAAGCTAAATTATATTTTTTTAGTCTGTAATAATTATAAGGTAAAGGAGTAATAAAACCAGCTAAAAGCATAGGAATAATAACATAAATGTTGATAGTCGCTCCACCAGTAATTAAATAATCTACAGTATTCATAGCTAATTCCATACTAATCATACTAATCAGTGACATACCAACAGCAGTTTTAAATGCAGAACTAAGAGTTTGAGATAAACTCAAAATAAATGTTTCCAAGGCAATTGATGTAAGAATTCCATTAAATATAGCAAGAGCCATTATCTGATGGGTAGGCAAATAATAAGATGTATACTGAAAAAATAATATAGTTCCAAAGTCTCCTATAGAACAGCCTAATAGACACCAAAATGTATTGATTGAAGCTTTTTTCCATGTGGATTTACATTTCCAAGAAACTGAACCTACCATAATTATTTAATCAATTAATAAACAATCCTCGTCAAATTTTAAAATTCCTACTTCAGCTAATTTTACTATAAAAATATACTCACCATCTAATAATTTTATCTTTCTTGAGTGTAAAATTTTATTTGATGAATAATTTTCATGAAGAAAATCTCTAATACAATCAGGGAGTTCAAAATCAGATAATTTTCGGCATCTATCTTTTTTATTTTTATTTGAGTTACATTCAGAAATTATAGACTTAAGTTCATCTTCATTATTTAATAAAATAATTTCTTCATTCCCATCATCATTCTTAATAATTATTTTAAAAGGAAAAATACGTGAGGGTTTTTCTTTTACATCTGGATTATTTTTATACCAACTCTCAATTTTTGATTTATCTTCATAAGAATCTATTGTTAATACTGTACTGTCTGGCATTAAAATATCATAAGGGAAAACAACTTCAAAACATTTTTCTCTTAGATGATCCTTTTCTTTGTCTTTACCATGATCTCTTTTCCCTTTATTTCTTTTTCCATTTTTATATTTTTCTTTATTAAATGGATGGTTCAAAACATTTTTCAATGATCCATCCTCATCAAATGACAAGTGTTTATTATTATCTAAGTTTGCTTCAAAACCATAAGTATTTTTACCAATGAGAATATAAGCATTTTCAACTTCATTAGAGGGATACTCTTGAGCAATAAATGACCTAGATTCAGGAGCTAAGTAGGAATTATCTAACTCGTAAAGTACAATATCTTCTGGGTTTTCACCTGGAAGTTTAAGAGAATCTAAAAATTCATTGCAGGAAGTAATTAAGAGAATTATTATTGGTAGAAGAGTAAAAAGCTTAGCAGATTTCATATATAATTATTTTATTTAAAAAACATAACTCTTATACGAATTATGAATAAATTTATTATACAAATATAATCAAAATGAAAGACTGGAATAATGAAATTACCAAGGATAGTTGGCGTATTTTAAAGTATAACGCAGAGACAGTTACTGGGTTTGAAAAATTGATAGAGGTAGGTCCATCAATCTCAATTTTTGGTTCGGCAAGAACACCAAAAAATGACCCTTACTATAAAAAAACTATTGAGATAGCAAAAATGATTTCAAAGATGGGATTTGGTGTTATCTCAGGTGCAGGACCAGGTATTATGGAAGCAGCTAATAAAGGAGCAAAACTAGCAAATGGTAAATCTATAGGCTTAAGAATTAATTTACCATTTGAGTCTTTTACAAATAAATATGTGGATGACGAGTATCTGTTAAGATTTGATTATTTTTTTGTTAGAAAACTAATGTTTCAGAAATATTCTCAAGGATTTATAGTTATGCCTGGTGGATTTGGTACTCTTGATGAATTATTTAATGCTCTCACATTAATCCAGACAAAAAAATCTAAACTTTTTCCTATAATTCTTGTTGGCAAAAAACATTATGGGCCTCTGTTAAAGTGGATTAAAAATTCTCTTTCAAAAAATAATTTGATTTCACCTAAAGACGTTGATTTAATAAATTTAGTGGAAGAGAAAGATGAGGTTAAAGAAATATTATCTTCTTTTTACAAAAAAAATAAGATCGATATTAATTTTAAATAGTTAATTCAAATTGTCTTTATAAGGAGTTGGCAATATTATTTTTTTAGATCTATAAAATTTATCCCATTCATCAAGCATTAACCTGTAAACATCATTATTTTCTTCACTTAAATTTTTCCTTTCTGATATATCAGAAAGGCTATACAACTGAAATTTATTTTTATCAAATGGAACTGAATTATTCACTAGCTTCCACTCACCTTTAACAAGAACTGAGTTTCCGCTGTGCTCAAAAGAAAATACATAATCATCATCATGAACAAAATCTTTTTCTTGTCTCAAGTAAGGTATAAAACTCTCACCAATAGAAAATGAGTTATCTATATCTACTATATCATAAATAGTTGGGGCTACATCTAGCACAGTAATAAATTCATCAGAAATTGTTATAGATTTATTTTCTAAACCATAGATAAGGAAAGGTGACCTCATCCCTCCAGAGTTAGTAAATCCTTTGTAATTCTTAAATGGATTTGTTATAACATCTGCCCAATTTTTTCCAAGTGAAATAAATGACTCTGGTAATCCCATAATTTCGTAATCATATGAAAATTTATCTTTAATATAATCCCCATATGTACTATTAAAATAAAAATCTTCTCCTGCAGCTCCATTATCTGACATAAAAACTATAACAGTATTTTCTAGTTTATTTGTTTCCCTCAAGTAAGATATTATTCTACCAATATTAAAATCTAAATTTGCAATCATGCCAGCATATATCTCCATTTTTTTTGATTCGACTTTCTTTTCAAAATCAGATAATGATTCCCATTTTGATAGAAAATTTTTATTTATATAATCTGAGTCATTTTCAATTATATTTTTATTAATTAGATTTTGAATTCTTAAATTCTTAATATGTTCATACCCCTTATCATATACACCTTTATATAAATTTGAGAAATTTGTATCAACTTGTAATGGCCAGTGTGGAGCTGTAAAAGAAAGATATCCAAAAAATGGAGTATCATCTGAGGAGCTCATAAAATCAATTATTCTGTCGGTGTAAACATCAGAAGAATATTTTCCTTCCTCCCATAATATCTTATTTCCATTTACAGAAAATGCACTATCTGGGTACCCTAAAATGGGTTTATTATTATCATAATGTGTAAAAGCACCAGGTAATAATGTAAATGTATTATCAAAACCTCGAAAATAAGGGTCGCTTCCAAGATGCCATTTACCTGACATAAATGTTTTATATCCTTTATCTTTCAAAACTTCGGGAATAATTTTAACTCTACTGGACAAAACACCCTCATATCCAAAAAAATCAGAGTTATAGGCTTGAATTCCAATTCCTGCAATATGATTATCGTTACCAGACAATAACATAGCACGGGATGGAGCACATAGAGGAGATGAATAATAATTTGTAAAGACATTCCCATTCTCTGCTATATAGTCAATGTTTGGTGTATTAATTTCGCTTCCAAAAAAACTAATATCTGAATAACCTAAATCATCAGCTAGTATAATCAATACATTTTTAGTATAAACTCTCTTAAAATCTGAGCAAGAAATAAGAAATATTAAAAAAATAAAATTATTTTTTTTTATAAAACTCAACATTATAGATCTTTAAGCTTTCTGAGAAATCATTTTGAATATTGAATTCAACAAGTAATTTTTCTCTCCATTTCTCATCTTTATCAGTAATGAAGGTATTTCCTTCCCACCACTCAAGGGTAAAATTTTTTATATTGTTATTAACATCAAGATTTAAATAATTTTTTCTAGAATTTTTATCTCTAATCAATTTAACAACAATATCCCCGTACATTTCATGAGAATATTTTCCTTCAAAATTTTTTAATTCAGTAGATAAAACTTTTAAAGTATCTCTACTAGAAAAAGTGTCAAAGTATAACTTTTTATATCTTTCATTTCTCTCATCGTATAAATCATAAACTTCTTTATTCCAATCTCTTGAATCATCATCAAATAGTAATAGATCAAAAACTTTATAAATAATAGCATGTCTTAACTCAGCACCATCCATATTGGCAAATACTTGAACACCAATGTTCTTATCTCTAACCATAGCAATTATTGCTACTAGACCCTGTAAACTTCCCGTATGCAAATCTATTTTATATCCTCTATAATCATGCTGAAACCAACCAAGACCATATGTCTTCCATTTTGGATTAGTAAGCTCTGCTGTAGGGTAAAAAGATTTACCTACAATAATTTGAGGCTCAAAAATGTAATTGAAAGTTTCTATGGAGAGAATTCTATTTCCATTAACAACCGTCTTATTTAATAAAAACTTTAAGTATTTTTCCATATCATCAACACATGACCACATCATCCCCGCAGCACCAATTTGATCTGAGATAGTGAAGGGAACATTAACAATACCTTCTTCATAATCAATCATATGAGGAACAGTATAATTACCATAATCAAAAATATCTCTTGACCAGACTAATGTACACTCTAAACCTATCGGATTTAAAATATTATCCTGAATAAACATCTGCCATGATTTACCTGAAATTTTTTCTATAAGTTTTCCAGCAATAACGTACATTATATTTTGATAAGTATATCCACCTCTAATTGGATATTTCTTCTCAGATTTTGAAAACTTTTCAAGTAATTCATCTACTGAAGTGCTGTCCGTAGTCCATAACCTATCCTCATTACCTATTCCTAAATTATGAGTTAATAAATCTTTTATTCTAGCTTCTTTTGTTATATATGGGTCAGAAAGTTTAAAGTCAGGTAGATGATCCACTACTTTGTCTTCCCATAAAATAGAATCCCTATCAACTAAAATGCCTAATCCCATAGAAATAAAGGCTTTTGTAGTAGATGCCATTGAGAAAATAGTTTTGGAGTCAACACTATCATTCTTCAAAAAATTTTTTGTTCCATAGGTCATCTTGAAAACCGTTGAGTCATTTTCAACTACTACAACACTCATACCAGGAATTTCCCATATGCTTTTTCCATTTTTTATAAATTCATTAATAATTTCACTTTTTTCTTGAGCAAAGAGCTCGATACTATGAATTATGATTAAAAATATAAATAAAGTTCTCATATCTTATTTGACATCTTTAACAATTCTAAAACCGATGTGAGAAGCTCCTGAATCAGGAGTATTTTTCATTCTCATAGAATTTCTGTATCCTTTACAATATGATTTATTACAGAGAAAACTTCCTCCTCTGAGTACTCTTTTAGTAGCAAAAGGCTCACTAGGATCATAACTTGATTCTGGACCTTTTGGATTATCTGAGAGCTTATTTTTTAAAGAAGAGTAATAGTTAAAGCTGTAATAATCTGAACACCATTCCCAGACATTTCCAGCCATATCATATAACCCAAAATTATTAGCAGGATATGACTTTACCGGAGACGTTGATTCATAACCATCTAATTCAGTGTTATTTCTAGGAAATTCTCCATCCCATGTATTAGCGAATCGACTTAAATCAATCTCATCACCCCAAGAAAATTTTTTATTCATTAGACCAGCTCGAGATGCATACTCCCACTCTGCTTCAGTCGGTAGTCTTCCCCCTTTCCATTTGGCATAAGCAACGGCATCATACCAACTAATTTGAGTAACTGGATAATTATCTTTTCCCATAATACTAGTACCCTCCCCTCCAGGGTGTCTCCAGTTAGCTCCTGGGATTAACTCCCACCAAAGTGCATGATTATCCAATTTTTTTACTTCTTGATTTTTTTTAAATACAAGTGAGGAAGGAGCAAATAGACTTTCGTCTGGTTTAGGGGTATTTGGAGGAAGATCTTTTTTAATTTCATCCCAATCAATCTCTTTCTCTGCAGTGGTTATGTATCCTGTTTGATCCACAAATTCTTTAAATTGAGAATTAGTTACCTCTGTCTCATCCATCCAAAAGGAATTTATTCTTACTTCGTGAATAGGATATTCATCGGGGTTAGCATCTTCATCATTACTACCCATATAAAAAAGATTCCCTTCTATAAAAACCATTCCAGAAGTATCAAAAACATTGGAATTTTTAACTTCATTATTTGTGCATGAAAAAATGAAAATAAATAATATTGAAATGATTCTTAACATAATTCAATCAATAAATTAATTAATAATAGATATTTTAAATAGAAAAGATTTAAAATTTATAATTAAACTTATTTAATTCCCAAAAATACCTTTCCTCCACTAGCTTTATTAGTTCATCATCATAATAATCAGAAAGCATCTTCCTCTTTTTACCAATATTTTTTTTTATAATGTGTTTTGGCTGGGGAAGATCTAAATGTTTAAATAATTTTGGAATTTCTAAGTTAAAATCTTCAAGCCTAACAACTTTATCTACTAATATCTCCTCATTTTCATCAAAAATTAAATTCTCAAGAGAATATGTTCCATATTTTCTCCATCTATGATAATCTTTTCCTCCTCCTCCATCATTATTATTTTTTGTGTTAATAAGCCATTTTTTAAATGATGGTTTAATAATATTAGGTCTTCTCTTATAAATCATTTCAAATAATGAAATGAGTCTAAAGAAAGGATTTCTTGTGCTAATTATTTTATAATAATCTTTATAATTCCATCCTAGATTTTGAAAAATTAATTTAGTCTCTTGAGGAGAGATGTGAGTATAAAAAGGTTGTTTTTCACTCTGATTTTTAAAATTATTTAAAACTCTTACATCAGAATAAGGATCAAACATCTCCCTAAGACTATCTGAACCTGTCTTTGGATTACAAAATAGAATAAATTTATGTTGATGAGATATTCTCATTCTACAAATTAAAAAATAATTAGTATGTATAACGAGGTTTTGATTAAGTTTAAAAGATGAAAAAATTATTAATACTGCTGTTACTATTTTGTTGTTCAACAACTAATAATGAAAACGAATCTAAAAATCAAAGTTTAAAATATGAAGATCTAGTTCTACTTTTTAATGATTGGAGAAACTTTGAAAACCCCCCACTTCTTGGTGGTGCTCCAGATTACACTAAAGAAAGATTTGAGAAAGACCAAAATCAATTTTTAGAGTTAAGAGAAAGATTACATTCATTTAATATTGATAACTGGACCATTAAAGAACAAATTGACTGGCATATAGTAAGAGCTGAAATGAACGGTTACGACTTTAATTACAGAGTTCTTAAGCC